>JAITIZ010000402.1 GCA_031279215.1 Planctomycetaceae bacterium | reverse complement strand
TTGTTTTCCAATCCGGCGTTTGTCAAAGAAGCGTCAAAACGTTACGGAATTATTCTCGACGAACTCGAAGACGCCAAAGCCCATTTACGTCAGGCAAAACGAACTGCAATGGCGCAACCTTTTATGGTTGGTCTTGAAGCGTATGTTGAACGGCTAAAATATGTTGTGAAAATGTGGGAAAGTACGCCGTTTGGACGCAAAGCGTTACAACAAGCCGAAGAACGAGCGGAAAAATTTATTGAGAAAAATAAATACGGATTGTATCGCGGTGAAGTGTTGCTGGATATTGGAACAGCACACTTGGTCAGTTTTTTTGATGTGGACAACGGCGAAAAATGGTTGAATCGTGCCGCCGAATGGTTTGATAACGTACAACAATTCGACAAAGACCTGAAAGATTTTGAATTGCCGGAATCAGTACGAAAAGTTTCCCAACCGCCGAAAGAAGAACGTCAAACTGATTTTTGGAACAATACACGATATTCAAAACCACAAGCAGGTAGTTTTTTTAATCGCCGAACTTGTAATTGGTATCTTGCGTCAAAACGTAAGGATATTGTTCTCAAATTAGGGTTACTCGCTTATGCCCAAAAAGATTACGAAAAAGCAAAAAAATTATGGGAAAGTTTATATGAAATAGACCCTTATTTTACGGAGTCAGCAAAAACAATTTCTGGCGCAACCCCATCAAGATTATTATGGAATATTAAGAATAATTGTGGTGCGTTATATGCGACAGTAGACCAAATGAAATGTTTTATCGATGAACAGACTCGGTTCAAAGTTTTACTTGCTGATTTGGAATTGGAAAACCTTAATTTTTTAGAGGCAGAAAAGAAATTTCGACAACTAATTGATAACAGAGAAATACGCTTGAATCAAGAACAAACAGCCTATTGTGTTTTCGGTTTAGCCATTTCACTTATGGGACAACTAAAAACTAAAGAAGCAATTAGCTTGCTGGAAAATTTTAAGCCGAATCGTGCATTTAGTAAAACAATAACCGCTCCAAGAGCATTATTAAATCTTGCTATCTGTTATACAACAAAACTAGAGACACAAAATTATTCCTATCTTTGTTATGAGTATCTGATAAAAACATTTCCCAATACAAAAGAAGCTGAAACCGCTTTGTTCAATATCGCTGAAACCTATTTTTATGAAGAGAATTATAACAAAGCACTCTCATATTTTAATGAATATTTTAAGCATTATCCTCAGGGGGGATATGCATCAATCATTAAAGATTATATTTCAGAAATTAATCTTTCAAAACAACAAACCCTTAACCATTAGGAGATAAGTTATGAAAAACAACATCATTTATTTCATTATTATTCAATGTGTCATTGATTTTATTTTTGCCACATCAATATTGGCACAGACTCCAAAAATTAAAGGAGGTAAAACTGTAGTGAGCGGTAATAATGCGGTTGATTGGCAAGGAAAATTAAAAGGAGAAAAAGATACAGAACTCATTGCCACATTTACCCCTGGTCAAAAAAAGTTTGTTCCAAACTCTGTTACCGCATTATCAATAAATGAACGTCAATGGCAAGGAAATTTGAAAAACTCCTCAACTCTAGCAAGCTTCAAACTGACCCTTCCTCATCAAGATTTTAAAACATATAATACAACTTTTTCCGGTTATTTTAGTGGGGATGGAAAAGGAACAGAATATGACCGGTGGAATGCTTCTGAAATGTTGTATTATGACCCTACAGAACATACCTATTTTAATATCTCAAATGATCAACGTGAAATTTCAGATAATGAAAGTGGCGTTAGTTTTAATAAATCTAATGACACTTCACAATGGAATAATTATAATATAAATAAAATTAAAACTCCTCTGAATTTTACTCCTAATAAAAATCATGTTTTTAAGGATTTAAGAAATGCTTTAGGTAATCATGTAACTGCGCTTGCACCTAATGCTCAACATCCTTCACAAGGTGCCTATCTTGATCTTTCAAGCTCTGTGCCACAATTTCAAAAAATTGCTTATAAATCAGCTGAAACAAATCAAGATTGTAAAGGTACAGATTCGAATGGAAATACTCCTGATCCTCCATGCAAAAAAATGCAACGGGGGTACATCGGGCTAAAAATTACCTATGATTGTGGAGCAGCAATTTATTTACCAACATGGAAACAGCTAAATGAACAAAATCAAGGGCAAAATAATTATAATATCTCCCAAAAAACAAACGAAAATTGGCAGACAATGTATAATTTGTTTGAGACTCATGAAAAAACGCACTCAGATAATATAAAAAAAGTTGCTCAAGAATGTAAAAAAATAGAAAAAACAGCTTTTATCATTGAAATGTGTAATTATGAAGTAACTCCAGAGGAAATTGATGAAGTAATAACACCAATTCGCCAACAACTTTTTGCAATTGCAGAAAGTATAAAGCAACAGGATGAAACATGGTGTATCGGTAATTCCGCGAGTATCTCTACACAACTTAATAAAATTACCGATTATCTATTAAATAGATAATCATCGTTTTGGGAATAAAGATTTTCATAAATAATAAATTTTTATATAAGAGTTAAGTTATATGAAAGAGTTTTTTCAATTTAGTTTCATTTATTTATTTTGTATTGTATGTTGTATTGCTCAAGAGACACATCAAGATATTGGTACGGATAGTAACAGTATACTTATGTCATCAATGAAACGTGTTGATCATAATAACTCGATTTGGAAAAGTAATTTTACTCTTGATCCTCAAACCGGATTTATTTTTTTGTCGGTGAATTGTTTGTCAGATACTTTTATGCAAATCAATCTCAATAAACTTTTCAATCAATTTACAGATGAGAAAAAAATTGACCCCGGATTTGAAATTATGGTTCATCATGGTAATAAAAAAATGCCGTTGCCTGAACTTATTGCATACATGAAAAGTATTGAACCATTAGAGGAAAAATTGTTATTAATTAATAAGAGAAATATAAATTTTTTTAATCACCAAAATTATGTACCAAAAAATCAAAAAACATATAGAACTATTCAATTGAAAAAGAATGAGTCTATTTCTTGTGTATGGAGAATAAACAGTTTATATAATTGGTCAAAAATATATGATTATTTAAAACAATATCCAGATATTAAAGTTGATTTAACAAAAGACGTGATTATTCAAAGGCATGATAATACATTGGAATATATGTTGAAAAGATGTCCTATTAATTATCAGGTTCTCAAAAACATAGATAAAGAACCATACACACCATCGAAAAGTCATGAATTTGCATCAATAAAAATTAACAAATTTTATGGCACGATTTGTGTAGCAATAAAAAATCCTGAACAAAAAAATCTCTGCTATAATTTAGATGATGTGTTAGGAAAAAATAATAGTGAATTTGGAAAACGATTTCGTTTTACAACATCGGCAGAATTTGAAAATATTAAGACAAAAAAGAATACCGATTTTTTCAATATGGAAAATCCATTTCCAGAAGATGGGTTACAACGTATTGTCTGTCTCGAAAAAGATGAATGTATTACTAAGATCATAAAAATTACCGATTTACCAATTCAGAAACAGTTACACTCTACCATGCAGAAAAGCAAAGAAGAAGAATATATTATTTGGTTTCCAATACGCTATAAAAAAAATGAACAAATAATAATAGATTTTGCTTCCTTGAAAGTTAATTATAAATTGATTTTTGATTGATACGAAAAACATTAAGCAATATGTCGGAATAGTTTAATAACGTACAACAATTTGACAATGAAGTTGCTTGTGGTTCTGGAATTCTAAATGAAAAAATGTTACACTTTCATAAGGTTTAGCTGCGTTTGCGAAAGAAATCTACGAAATAGTGGAAAAACACTGAAATTTGTTAGTGGAATATTAGAAGGATTTTCGGTCAATTATTGGAAGAATAATTTGACTTATTGGACAGGATTTAGTCCAACCGACAAATTTGAATACGTGTTCGGCGTTTATTCCTGCTGGTCTATCGGTACACTTCTTGATGCGCTTAATACAACCGATAATCCTTATGATTGGTACGGTAACGGATATGGAGTAAAAGCATTGCAACGTGAAGCGGTTGCGGCGTTGTTGAATGCGTCGAATCCGAACGTTAATTTCAAATATTCTGTTGACGATATTATTTGGAAAGTCCGCACAGCGTATACAACCGGAATGTATCAATTATACGCCGATTGTCTCTATATTGAAAACAATCGCGGCGGTGATCCCGAAATTCTCGAAGGGCGTGAATATGTCCTTGATGTAACAGTCTATTTTTGTTATTGTTCCCTGAATCAGTATGCAAAGTTTCCCAACCGCCAAAAGAAGAAAGTGAAAAAAAACAACATGGAGTCATCGTTTTTCTGGCTCTGGGAAATATTTATTCATCAGTTACGTATATGAGACATAATGAAGATACCTATCCTTGGATCGGTGCTGATTACACTCTTGAATGGTATGGCGGAAAAGAACTCGCTAAAGAACGTTTTAATTTATTGTACAACAAACTAAAAAATGCAACAAAAGAAGAACACTCAATGATACTCAATGCTTTTGCAAGTATGGGAATATATTCGTTACCTTTTACAATGGAAAAAATTCTGGCAGACGAAGACGAATTTTGTGATGTATTTCGTGAAACTATTTATGGTACAGAAAAATGGAGTAAAGAGAAAATTATTGAATGGTGGAAAAAACGAAAAGACGATTTTATACTTCCTTCTCGAAACAAAGAAAAATTTCAATATAAACCAACTCCTCTTGTTCTCCCTGATTCCATTTCGTTTACGATAGAAGAAAAAGTGGAACGATTATATCACGAATGGAAAAAACGGCATATAATTGATGGGATATATCCATTCCAAATCGAAACTTCCCGAAAAATGATTGCTTTAACAAAATTAATCGGTACAGAAAACACTCCTCAATTTCATTTTTTAGTCAATCTTGGTGAAGAAGCATTGCCGTATTTATTTTTGAAACTAAAAGAGGAAGAGACTCGTTTTACACTTTCGGTTATCGAAAAAATAATGAACAAAAAACTTTCACCGGAAGAAATCGAACAACAGATAAAAGCGGCAGAAGAATTATTGAACAAACTGGAACAAAAATAAAACTTCGTCTTGAATTTCTCGAGAGTTGATTGTATCTACCAATTGTACCTACCAATCATTCGTATTAAGCGGATCTAATTTATCTTGCAAGCCGGATTATCAATGATCAATCTGCGGTCATAATATACACAAAACGCAATTTCTGAACAATTTTGTCACTTTTGGAATATTATAGAAACGGTAATTCGCTTCATTTCTTGTTGTATTTCCTGAAAATTGTCTCTAATTTTATTATCGTACAAATAATTTTAGACTATTTCAACGTTTCTGGACAAGTTCACCCGCAGCAGAAATAGAAAAACAGGAACTCAATTCAAGAATTGAATTCCTGCGCGAGAAATACGCAGAGGAGAGTAACTGCGTATTAAATGTAATGGGGGAGGATGGGCAATCTTAAAATAGGTTACATTTTTTAACCTTTTGATTTTTCAACAATTTAACAAATTACTTTTTTATTTTTATCGCAGTTCCAGGCGTTCAATCATCCGATTAGCTGCAATATCCATTTTATCAGAGGTATCATAAGTTCCTGCTGCAATTTCCGCTTTGATCCGATTGACAAGATCAAACCGAATCTCAGACGATGAGGAATCACTTTTATTATTAAGGTTACTCAATCGCAAGGCTTCATCAGAAAATTGAATATCATCTTGCAAAGCAGCATAACGTGCAGCAGCAGATGATCCCTCAACCGGTACTCTTCGATGCGGACCTTGAATATTATGAGCACCGTGAATATATTGAGTATTGTAAATTTCCATTGTCATCTTTCCTTGAGTTTATGATCCCAATTCGGATCGTTTGATTCTTCCATGAAAGGCTTCACGTTGTCGCCTTCTTACAGGGATATTACGGCAACATAAAAAATTTGTTCGCCGCTCAATCAAAAAATTCGTAATCTTATCTGCTCTTTTTTTATTACCTTAAATATATTGTAAATATACCATGTAAACTTCGTTGTGACTCAATTCTTTTTTTGAGTTTCTTTTAAAATTTTAATTTTTTTTCAACAGAAATTAAACATTTTCTGAATTTTCGTCAAAGTTCTTGTAATCGGTATTGTTTAGGGATTATCTTAATTTTTCGTAATTGTGCCAAGACGAAAAAGCGGTTTTTTACAAAAAACTTTTCGTTTTTTTTGTGAAAACGCCGATTTTTATTTGCACGGCGGGAATACATAAGATAAAATATATTAAATATTCAAAATAGTTAATTTGGGTTGAATTTAAATTTAGTTTCAAACCACTGAATTTCTAATTTAATAGATATTAAAGGAGAAAAATAATGGATCCTATTATTTCAAACGCACTTCAACAACAGCAAGCTCAAACGGCGTTGAAGGTTCAAATGTCTGTGCTTCAAAAAACTCAGGATGTTCAAAAAAATCTTGGTGAAGCACTTATCAGTTTGATCGAAGGTGCAACATTACAATCATCCGGTAAAGCAATTGATGCCGGTACCAATTTTGACGCTTTCGCCTAATCTAATCAGTGTTTTCTGTATAACCGGAAAATAAAGAACCCATGCCTAACACAATATGGAGAGGTATTATTTACGATTCAACTGTTTTGTTGCGTTCAACACTCTACTAACTCTGCTATTTTTTCGCAACTTCCGGCAATTACCAATCTTAATCAATATATTCATTACACTTTAAAATTCGTCTTTATAAGAACAGAATTTTTGTGTTCTTTATTTAAAAATCTCCGGTAAATCCTGTTTATTCCATCAAAATCTGTTTATCCTGTCAAAAAGTAAAAACCGAATTGTTCCGTGTGATGCGTATAATTGTACAAAATGATTTTTATACCGTTTTATAAATTGTATATTGCCGGATCACACCATAAATAAATCCGATTCACAATCAAATTACCCGCACAAATTACCCGCAATCAAAAGAGCTGTTATAGTTAATGTATTAAAAACACATCAGCATATTGTTTATCCTACGGGTAATTGTTTGTTGTGTGGGCATAATATCGTTTGTCGAACAGTGTTTCTGCTTTCGTAACGCAAACCGGTCAACCCGAAACAGTGATGTTAAACGGTGATATTAATCGTAAAACATGATATTATAACCGGTTACGTTAAACTTAAAACGAGTTAAGAAATTAACTGTATTTTTTTAGTTCGTCAATTTTGTCGGTTTTTTCCCATACGAAATCGGCGTCATTACGTCCGAAATGTCCGCCGGCAGCGGTTTTACGATAGATTGGTCGTCTCAGATCGAGAGTTTTAATAATTCCGCTTGGTGTTAGCGGAAAGACCTCGCGAATAATTTTTGACAATTTTTCTTCGGAGATTTTTGAAGTTCCGCGAGTATCTACGGAAACGCTGACGGGTTCAGGTACACCGATAGCGTATGCCAACTGAATTTCACAAACATCGGCAAGACTTGCTGCGACAATATTTTTGGCGATATATCGAGCCATATAAGCGGCACTTCGGTCAACTTTGGTGGGGTCTTTACCGCTGAATGCACCGCCGCCGTGTGACGCCCAACCGCCGTAAGTATCCACAATAATTTTACGACCGGTCAATCCGCAATCACCATGCGGTCCGCCTACTACGAATTTACCGGTTGGATTGATGTGATACTTAATATTACCGGTATCAAGATCTTTGGGCAAAAGCGGTTGAATAATATTCGGAATAATATAATCGGCAATTCCTTTTTGGTCGATATCGGGATCGTGTTGTGTTGAAACAACAATTGTATCGACTCGAAGCGGTTTTAATCCATCAAATTCTATTGTAACTTGACTTTTGCTATCGGGACGAAGCCAGGAGACTTCGTTATTGAAGCGTGCTTCGGTTAATTTGTTTGTAATTCGGTGTGCGAGGGCGATTGGAAGCGGCATCAACTCTGGGGTGTGATTGCAAGCAAAACCAAACATCAACCCCTGATCACCGGCGCCAATTTCTCCGGCATGCCGTCCATCTCCATCATCATCAACCCCTTGTTTAATATCCGGGCTTTGCCGATCCAGCGATACCATAACAGCACAGGTATCGGCACTAATTCCCCATTCGTCATTGGTGTACCCAACCTTACGAATAGCATCCCGAACAACCGTTTGATAATCAATTTTTGCTTTTGTGGTAATTTCGCCGGCAATAATGGCAATACCGGTTGTAACCAATGTTTCGCAAGCAACACGACTATACGGGTCTTCTGTAAACAATGCGTCCAAAACGCTGTCGGAAATCTGATCCGCCAATTTATCGGGATGTCCCATACTGACCGCTTCACTTGTAAATAATTTTATAGACACGTCAAACTCCTTTTCTAAAAATTTTTATATCACCCAGTATTTAACTAGGAAATGGTGAAAAACAATTATTTTAATATTACCGAAAACAAAGAGTTCTTGCAAGGCGAAAAGTGAACATTTTCAAAATATTCACACTCTATTTCCCAAATTTTTCCTAAATGTTTACATTCTGGCTGTTAAATTAGTTTTTAGAAGTTACCTATAGCAAAATCGCTGGTAAACTGCAATACCAATAAATAAAAAAAACGATTACAGCAATATTAGATTACATCCTATGAACACTAGGAATAATTGGGAAAAATTTACTTTGAGAGTATTTTTTTTTGTTATTTGGGATAAAATGGACAAAGTTTTCTGAATTTACCGATGTGAATCATATTTGTTTAACAATTACAAAGGAGATAAATAATGATGACGTTCCGAAATGTTGGGCGATTTTGGGTTTTGTGGTTTGTCTTGATGATTTCTGTTTCAATTGTATTTGGACAGGAAGAGACCATCAACGAAAAAAACATTCCTGAAAAAACAGTTCGTGAAAAAACCGTCAACGAGAAAACGATTTATATTCCCTACGAAAAATTGCGGAATATTTTCGAACAACCCGGTCGTGGTGTTTTCGTACCCTACGACGAATTTAAAGCCTTGTGGGACGCAGCAAGAGCACAGCAACCAGTTAAACCGTCTGTAACAATTCCGGTGAATGCGATGATTACCGAAACCTCCAGTACGGCAACAATTACCGAAGAGGTTGTTCTGGTTGAATCGACAGTTTCAATTGAACTTCTGAAAGACGGTTGGCATGAAATACCGCTTCGGCTCGCCGATGCCGCCATCACCAAAGCGGTGATCGGTGAAGAAAAAGCGAAAATTCTCGGCAGTTCCAACGGCGGTTATCGGCTTCTTGTCGAAAAGAAGACAACGGAACATTCCGAAACAAACTCCAGTGAAAATAAAGAACAAAAACCGAAACATCTCGAATTAACGTTGCACTATGCTAAAAGCATTGAGAAATCGCCGGGGCGCAATTCCGTATCGTTTGAAGTACCGCAATCTCCGTTGGGACGCTGGAAAATTATTGTACCGGAATCCGGTGTCAAAATTGATTTCACGCCGCTTGTGGCCGCTGCCGAACAAAACGCAACAGAAAAGGAGACGGTTTTTGAAGCGTTTGTTGGTGCGGTACCGAAAATTCAGATTGCCTGGACCCCGAAAGCGGAAGGAGCCGCCGGTTTAGAAGCACTGACCAGTGTTCAATTGTTACAACAAACAACAATTGACGAAAATATTTTGCGAACCTCCGCGCGGTTTGATTATTCGATTAGCCGTGCGGCGATTACCAATCTTGCGGTTCGGATTCCGAAAGATCAAAAGGTTGCCGGAGTTTTTGATCCGAATATTCGTAAATGGTCTGTCGAACCGAACGACGATACTCAGATTATTCGTATCGAATTATTTGAACCGGCCAAAGAACATCAAACGGTTCAACTGGAATTTGAAAAATTACGCAACAATAATGAATCCAAAGTAATTGTTCCTGAAATATCGGTTGTTGATGCGGGACGGATGCAAGGGATTTTGGTTGTTCGTGCTGCCGACGAATTGACTATCGAAACTGTTACATCCAACGGTTTACTCCGAATGGATGCTTCGGAATTGCCGGAAACATTACGGAAATCAGGCAAAGCAGTATGGGACGCCGCTTACCGTATTCCGGCAACATCTTATACGTTGGAACTTGAAGTCAGCAAGGTGGAACCAAGAATCACCGCAACATCACAAATTAATGTCTGGCTTTTGTCCGAGTCAATTCGTACAGAAATACTGACCATGTTTGATATTGAAAAAGCAGGAATATTTCAGGTCTCGTTTGAAGTTCCTGCCGGTTCACACATTCAATCTGTTACGGGCAGAACCATTCAATCGAACAAGCCGGATGAATATTTGTATCAATCAATTCAGACGGATTCCCACACGCTTGCTCCGGCTGCTAAGGACGCCTTAATGCAAACACTCACCATTAATTTCAAACGGAAAGCCATCGGGAAAGTCGGACTGTCCATTATGTTTCAAAAACGACTTAAAGAACCGGATTTACAATCACCGACCGGAAAATCGGTTGACCTTCCTATTATTCTGCCGGCTCTGAGTGAAGGTATTGCTGAAAAATCGGACAGAAAATTACTCATTCGCGCCGAATCCGCTTTTCGGATTAATCCGGTTAGTTTTGAAGGGTTACAACCGATTTCGTTGCAACAATTACAATCGCCCGCGTGGCATCTTACCAAAACGGATGGTCAATTGGGCTTCCTCGCCGCCGATTCCGAGGCGAAATTGATGCTTCGTGCTGAACGCCGTCAACCACAATTTACGTTGCGAGAACTCCGCACCGTGCGTATTGATGAAGGAGCGATCAAAAATGAATCGAAATTTTATTACGAAATTCTTTTTAGTACCATTAAATCGATTCGAATTGATGTTCCTGAAAAACTGTCTGGTCGTCTGAACATTAACAGAACCGGAAAAGGTCAAAATCCCCAAGCCCAAAATAGTGTTGCCGACTGGCGTGAGCAGATGATCGTACCGCAACCTGATGATGTTACCGAAGGGTATGTCGCCTGGGAATTTGCAACGAAATCGAGTTTGTTCGGAACCGGCATGTTGGAACTCACATGGGAAGACGAACTTACGCAACCCGAAATCGGAAAAAGTCTGACGATTGATATTCCAAAATTGTTACCGAAAAAACCGCAGCCGTCCGACCGAATCTGGGGACAGATTCTCGTTTCAAAATCACAAAGTATTGATCTCGGTGAATCGGAAACCACGAAAGGACTCAAACCCATTGATCCGCAATATGACATTGCCGAACAAGATCGAATCGATAACGCGGTTGCAGCGTTTGAATTTCACGGCGACGGCGATTGGGCGTTGCAACTGATTGCAACACGTTACCAAATTGAAGAGGTGAAACGGACGAGTATTGAACAAGGTCTTGTCCGTGCTAATCTGAATTTTTCAAAATTAGGTACAGAAATTTCCGCACAAGCCTTGTTTCGGATTCGGAGTGTTTTGCAGCGTTTGGATTTTGTGATGCCGCCGAATTCAAAAATTGACAGTGTTCGAATTAACGGTCAACGTGTGGTTCTGGAAACAGACAACGCCGTTGGAACAACACAACGATTTATGATTCCGTTGACTTCGGTTACGCCTGATACACCGTTTTTACTCGATATTCGTTACTATATTCCGCCGGACTGTAAAAACCAGATTAACATTCCAACTTTTCCTGATTTTAATAGTTCTTCGGAACCGGCTGTACAAAAAATTTACCTTGCGGTTTTTGTACCGGAAGCATGGGTGATTGTTGGTTACGATGGAAACTGGTCAAAGGATTTTTCGTTTTATCGCGGTTCGGAATTGATCAATGTCGCCAATCAACCGCATGTTTCCGTTCTCTTGTCTGATACATTTTTAAAAAACGTATCGGACGATTTTTCTGTACAGGGAACGCCGTATCTTTTTTCCGCATTGCATCCGCGTGAAGGCGATTCACTTCAGTTGTATGTCTGGAGAGATTTGCAAAGCGGTGCGGTGTTCTTTATCGTTATTGTTATTGTTGGGCTTTATTTGTTGCGTTATTCATGGATAAGACGTTTTCAAATCACGATTTTTTTGGTCATTCTTTGTGTTTTACTTGGTTTTACATTTCCGACATGGACCCAACTTTTATCCGCTCAATCAACTCCCGGCTGGAGTGTTTTCCTCGTTGCGATTTGTTGGATATTACAAGCCCTTTATCAGGGAGTGATCGCTTTGCGAAACTGCCGTAAAATTAACAACCGGCAAGATGTTGAAACTCAACAAAATGTTGAAACACAAAATCCTGCCGTAAATCAAATTCGTACAGAAACTCAGTTACCACCGGAAAATCAATCTGCCGAATCGGTTTCGACCGAAGAAAGGAGCGGAAACCATGACCATTAAATTTTCTTTTTTGTTCCAATTTTTGTTTATTTCCCTGATGTTTTCCGTGTTATTTTCCGAAACGATTTTTTCGCAAGAGCGGGAAATATTCGTACCGGAAACACAACTCGGCGTTTTATTCGAAGGTATCACGAATCATATTCTGATTAAGCGCAACGAATTTGAAACGCTTCGTCAGCAGGCGCGAGAAATCCGTTTGGAAATGTCGCAGGACAAGGACAAACCGCCGGCGGAAGCAATTTTGTTATCGAGTGATTATCGTGTCGAAATTTCCGGACTTCGCGCGGTGATTGCCGGAACTCTTGAAATTGACGTACTGACGAATGATCCGGTCAGTATTCCTCTTCCGTTGGAACGAGTTGCCGTGCTGGAAGCCGTGTTTGATGACAGTCGGCAACCTGTTGCTATGTCGGATAATAACGGACAAAAAACGGTGATTCTTTCGGGAAAACAACGCTATCGGATTGGGCTTCGCCTGACAACACCGTTGGAAATCGACGCAACACGTCAACGTTTGAATTTCCGATTGCCTTATGGTACGGAAACTTCATTCCGGTTGTCGGTTTCCGGCGATGTGGAATTGAAAGGCGGTGCGGCGGTGTTGTTACGAAAAGTGGAAAACGGCGCAACAAATTTCGAGTTGCTCCTGCCGCCGGAATCACGAAATAATCGAACAGAAATTCTGATGTCGCTTAATTCACACCGGAAAGGAGAATATACTGCAACATTAGTTCGAAGTGTTCAGTTTGCAGAAGTTACGGAACATTACGAACGGCTTCACGCAACGGTTTCGCTCAACGAATTACATCAGGGTGTTCGTGAAACATCCTTTTTTGTACCAGCCGGATTTGAAATTACGGAAGTACGGTCAGTGTTTCTTGACCGTTGGAATGTACGAAAATCGGAGGAAAAATCACAGGAAAAGGATCAACGCGATGTGTTGACGATTCGGTTTCGTGAACAAGTTCCCGGTTTGACAACGATTTATCTTTCGGCAATAAAATTTACAAAAATAGAGGATCAATGGTCTTTTCCGTCGTTTGAACCGTTGGACACGGCGGTTCATTCCGCTGTGTTGGGATTACTGTTAGATGAAGACCTTGACATGTCTCATGTTGAAAGTAACAGTCTTTTTCCGATTAACGCTTTATCACTCAAAGAGGCGATTCCGCCAAGTGCGTTGGAATTCCTGCCCGGTTCGCCGACACTTCGTTTGGTTTTTGCTTGGTATGCGTCGGGAAAAAATAAACTGGATAAAAATGTTACAGCGAAATTCCGAAGAGCGGAAACGGATACTGTTATTGAAACGGTACAAAATTTGATTTTGTCCGAAAAAGAACCGATTCTCCATTATACCGCAAAAATAACGCCGCGAACAGGAAAGATTTTTGAAACAACGCTTGAAATTCCTGACACATGGAATGTTTTGAGTGTTCACGACGCTGCCGGACAACCGCTTGATTTTCGTCCGGTTCATGCCGAAAACATGCCGAATCATTCTAAAAACGTATCGAAAAATACGTTGGAAAATATTTCAAAAAATATGTCTGATAAAACGTCTAAAAATGTATCAGAAAATGCGCCGGAACGTGTTCCTAACAGTGTTCCTAACAGCGTTTCTGACAGTGTTTCTGACAGTGTTTCTGACAGTGTTTCTAAAAAGGTATCAGAAAAAATATCAGACAAAATAATTGTTCGTTTTTCAAAAGGAGTTGCCGCTGGAGAATCTATTCAATTTTTGTTGCGTGTTACCGGCAATATTCGGGATTGGTTTCAAAACGGTACAGAGAAATCGTTGCAATATCCAGTGATTCGGATTCACGGTTCAGCGAATGAACAGGGAACGATTTCGGTTCAGAATGAATTTGAAGACGATTGGGAAATCATTCCGGCTCAAACGGAACATCTAACCGCACTTAACGGAAATTTATCGTTCCGATATTTGTCAACGCCGTTTGTGCTGCCTCTTCGTCTGGAAAAATTACAGCCGCTTCTCAAAGCCGGAACAATTGCTTTTTACGGTTTTGAACCGTCTCTATTTCATGTTCGTTACGAAATTAATTGTTCTATTGAACAAGGGACAGTACGGCAATTAACGTTATTACTTCCGGCGTCCTCGCCGCCGACTCCTTCCATTCAAGGACTTAACGGGCTGAATATTAAAGAAACGTTAAGTGAAGAAACCGAAATAAACGGACAGCAATTCAGGCGATGGAAAATTTTATTTGCTGAACCAACAAGCGGAAAAGTTCGGATTGGTATCAATTTTGAACAACCGATTTCCGAACAAATTTTTACCAATACCGACACCGCAACCGCTTTTGATTTGCCGCCGGTTCTTGTGGAAAATACCGAGTGGCAATCGGGACTTATTGCGGTCGAGAGCGATGAGGAACTTGACCTGACGATTCCGACAGAGCGTAACGGTAAATTGGTTTTGCGTCCTGTTGATGCTGCTGAACTTTCTGTTGCGGTTTATCGCACAGGCAAACGGCTGCTCGGAGTTTATTCTGTAACAGAACCGCAAAAGTCAATCACAATTAACGTTCAGAAAAATCAAACCGTAGAACTTCTTTCCGCACTGATACGTCATGTTTCCGTAACAGCGAGAATGGAGCATACAATTGAGACGAAATCAAATCGTTGTGCATTTTCTCCTAAATCGAAATCAATGATCGGTGCGCTTTACTCTGTTTTGTACGAAATTCAAACCGCCGAAGGAACGGTAAATATTCGTACATCGCTTAAGGAATCGGACGAACTTTGGTCGATAACACTTGACGGCGAACCGATCAAGGCGCAACGTATTGGTGATGATATTCTGATTCCGGTTTCTGCAAAAAACAATACCGATGTCTATCGTCTTGTGTTACTTTATCAAAGTCAACAACATCCTTTTGATGTTTCACAAAATGCGTTTATACTGAATTTTCCGGCTCTTTCGATTAACAGAAAAAATGGAAACGAAAAAATTCCAGTCATGCAAACGTCATGGAATATCACCCCGCCTTTCGGTTATAAAATTAATCGGATCGGCGATTTGATGTTACAGGAACCGCAACCGGCATTGTTTAATCTATTTCACGGTGTTGTCGGTTTCTTTAATGTATTGACTTATCGTCCTGTTATTTTTGTACCTTTATCGAAGAACGATATGTCTATACTAAAGTCTAATTATCAAAATGGTCAAATAAATGATGATATCAATAACGAAGGCGACGGGCTACTTTTATACGAAGTAAATGTTCCCCCGACAATGCAAATTAACGATACAGAAAATGTTCAAGCAGAAGGAACGAAAAAAGCAAAACAGGAAATATCAAACACATTTGATCCCGTTGCTGCTTCAGATATTCCTTCTTCAATAACAGTGGACTCAATATCATCGAAATCTTCTGTATCCGAGCCAACAGGGGAACCGGACTCGGTATTTTCGCGAATGTTATCGATACGGAAAACAGAACCTCAATCCGAAAAACGTCAATCTATCTATCGGCTTCAGTCAATACAACCGGTTTCTATTATTGTTTCAGAAAACATAACAATTGATTCCGTCAGTAATTATTCCGTGATCGGCAGCCGGAACACACAGGATATTTTCGTACAATTATCACCTATTGCCGTCGGACAACGTTGGGGCTGGATTGCGTTTTTGGTTATTGTTCTTTTGGGGTTGTGCGGTCTTGGTCAATCCCGTCAATGTCGGACAATGTTTGTGTTTGGACTGTTGATTTTTGGAACGGTTTTAATTTTTGTTCCCGGTCTTGAATTATTCGCAACAATTTTCAATGGAATTGTTTACGGTGCGGCGTTGACCGGTGCGGTTTATTTTGCCAATGCTCTTCGGTTAAAAATTGTTTCGGTAAAAGTCAAGCCCAAAAATTCCGAATCAACTATTTCTGCAACAAATCTTGTTTCCGTTTTATTTTTTGTGTTTCTGTGTTTACCGATTCACGCCGCCGAGCAACATGAAAATCTTCCGAAAATTCAATTTCCCGAAGACGCTATTATCGTACCCTATTCTTCGGACAATCTTTTGGGAGACTCGCTGCCCGATCCTGATAAATTAACGTTACCGGAACAATCCTTGTTGGTTCCGTACCGCCAATACACCGCAACACTCGAACTCATCCGAAAACAGAACGAAAAAAATCAAAACAGTCAAAACGTACAAAATTTTGTGGTTCCGTTTGCTGTTTCCGCCGCCGAATATCAAACAACCTTACCAACCGACGGCACCGATATTTTGTTACATGGAAAAATCAATATTGATGTTTTTACCGATCAAACGATTCTTGTTCCGTTGACGTTGGAAAACGGTGTTTTTGTACAACCGATGCTTGACGGCAAACCGGCAATACTTCATTCAACAAGCAATCGTCAAGTTTTTCTTCATGTTGAAGGAAACAGCCGACATGAATTATTGTTCGGTATTCGTGTTCGGATTCAACGTCAAGGCGGTTGGCGGATTGCGACCGGCAAACTTCCGATTGCGGCTGTATCGAAAATTTCGTTGACTTTACCCGATGAATCCGGCGATCTTTTAACCAGTAATCCGCTCGATAGGAAAAAATGGTCTTTTGGTACAAAAACGACGGATACAAATACAGACACAAACAGAAACACAGATATTACCCAAACACAGGAGAAAATAATCGAAACATCTTCCGAACCAAATGGTTTTTTTCATTGGCAATGGAGATCGGCGGTATCTGAAGAAAATGTTGATCGGAATCTTGAAGTGGAATCGGTAATTCGGTACGATATTCAGGAAGATGGTGTGTGGGTACGTTGGACTCCTCTATTTCGTATCAGTCGGGGAAAATGGGAGTTATTTCGTCTGTGTTTGCCGAAAGATTATCTTATTGCGGAAATCGCCGGTGAAAATGTGCGCGGATGGAATATTGTACAGGAAGATACCAAAACAAGAACAATTGATGTGGAACTCCTGAAACCGGCGGAAAAAATTGAAACATTATCGATTCTGTTGTCCGCTCCGCAAAAAACGACAGAATCGGTGATAGATTTATCGTTGCCGAATTTAACGGTTCCCGATGCGGGAATTCATCGGGGACAGATTGATTTATTTCACAGTTCTGCGATGAAATTCACGCTTCAGGACTCAACCGGCTTATCGCCGACGGATCCCAAAGATCAGACGGAGCAGAAGTCGGTTTTGAAATTTGATACAAAAGATCCATTCGGTTTCATGTTGTTCCGGTCTTTCCGGTTTTCTTCCGAAAATTATTCGTTACGGATTAAAGGGAATCGGAGACAGATCAAACCGTCTATTCAATGTTTTTCCGTATTAAAAATAACACGTCAGGATGTTTCTTTGGAAACGAAAATTCAGATTCACGGAAATATGGTACCATTTTATGAATCCATCTTATTGCCGGAAAAATTTGTATTAAAAAATGTTAACGTGCAGGACGGCATTTTATGGAATCGTGAATCCGGCACTGATAAAGAGAATAAACTCAATATTATTTGTGCAGATAGTCGTTCTTCTCTAATTGAAATTCTAATTGACGGCGATTTCAGCGGGGCGTTTTCCAAAGAACGGAACGAAATTGAAACGTTGCCAATTTTCAAAAGTGAAAATCGAGATCTATTTCAGCACATTGCTGTTCTTACGGAACCGTCGCTGGATGTTCGGGCGGATAACGTAAACGATTTTCAGATAGGTATACCTGATTCGGTATTTTCATGGGTACTTCAACCGGAACAACGTGATTTGATACGGCTAGTGTTACGCTTGTGGACTTCGACAAAAATCACTGGCTATAAACTGATCCTTTCTGAACGAAAACCGGAAATTCGTTGCAGTACGATTACCAATGTTCGGACAACCGCCGAATCCATCGAAGAAACAACTTTGCTCGATTTTAATATTGCCAAAGCGGGAGTTCGGAATATTGAATTTGTGTTACCCGCATGGATGAACAACGCCAAAATCAATGTTCCGTTTCTCCGGCGCAAAACTGTTACACCACTTGATACGAAAAATGCGGAATCACCGGTTCTTGTCCGGCTTGAACTTCATGAAGAAGTGATGGAACAATTGCGGGTTTTGGTTCAAACCGACCGGCGTTTGCAATCCGAAACGGATTACCGTGTTTTCGTTCCGGTTATTCGTACCGGACAAACGATGCGGCAATATATTGTTATGGAAAATGATCGGCGTTCACCGGATGAGATGATTGTTGACCGGCTTCAACATCTTCAAGCGTTGAACCGTCAGCAAAGCGAATGGAGTTATCTGGCGTCCATTCTTGGCGGAAATGTTACTGAAGCCTATTTTGCAACGAAAAAAAATAACCCTGTCAAAAACGATTCAGATAAAAAAAGTTCTGTTAATAACACTTCCGATAATAATGATTCGGTTAATAATAGTTCTGTTAATAATGATCCCGATAACGCTGCAAATTTATTGTTTCGAATGAAACGGCGTGAAACAGTTCAGTTGGCGGATGCACGGATTGATCTGGCGGAAACACGGTTTACGCTTGGTGATAACGGCTGTTACCGTGCGGAACAGATTTATCGTATCGATAACAAAAAGGAACCGTATCTCGATATTCTTCTTCCCGAAGGCGCCACACTTTGGGGTGCGCGGATTCTCACCGCTGCCGAATGGCAACAGAAAGAACACGGCGAACATAAAAACAATATTGGACTTCCCGTTAAACCGAATATCATGCCGACCGAAATTGTAAACCGTTACAATAAAAACGTAACGGAATCGCATTTGATTCGGATTCCGTTGGTCAAGACGGAAAGCGGTGATGTGGATTTTATTGTTCGGTTAATTTATGCCGGAGACTTGCAACATTTTTCCGGTTGGACAAGGCTGGATATTCCATTTATTGAGGTACTGAATATTCCGGTCGGTGAATCGCTTGTCCGTCTGAATCTACCTGATCGTTACGAATATCAGTTTAAGGGCAATTTACAGCATGTCCGGCAAGAGCAGGAATCCGAAACAATCCGGCAAGTTCAATCGAATTACCAACGTCAACAAACTGACCGTCTGAATCAAGTGGTTAAAGGCAAAAATCCTTTTGCCTCTAAACGTGCAAAAATGAATCTCGAACAACTGGATATGTCCGGTTCGTTTTCCGGCGAAAATACTTATTCAGACAGTACGGTTCCAAACTCTTCAGAGAAACAAATCTACTATGGTAAGTCTCTGGCTGAAGGACAAATAATAGCCGACAACAGTACTGTTTCCCTTGATGAAACACACAAATCTGCCGAACTTCAAGCCGTTGTTCCTAATGAAACGGAAACATCATTTGGACCGAATAGTGTAACATTAAGTTCTAATTTTTACAACCAATCAAATAAGTTTTCAGGACAACTTGTCCAACAAAAAGCATTGACAATGGACAAAACGGTAAATCAATCCGCAACAAAAAGTTCCTCCTCGTTCAACGATCAGTGGTTTAATTCCAACAGTCTTTCGAATCAAAATGTTACAGCGAAAAATGGTGAAGGCTTTATTGTAGGCGGACGGATTGATGCCAATCGGTCAGGTCAAAGAAACCAGTTGTTCGTTCAAAGTACCATTACGGGTGGTGGTAAAGCCGACTATAAAGCCGTTCCGTCTGTGCAACAACCCTATTCCGTTCCGCAACAACAAGCCGTTTTGCCGCCCCCTCCTCCTGTCCCTCAACCACAGCAACAACCACAGCAATCGCAACAGCGGAGCGTTCAAATTGTTCAGGGTAATCTTATACTTAGTGACACAACAAACGGTAATAACGACGCTGAACTTAATCGCGAGAGTAACGTTTCAGGGAGTACTTTCCAAGTAGGTAAGGTATCTGACTCCTCATCAGATGCAAGAGATAAAAGATCGGAAATACCTGGACGAAAAAATTCCGAAACAGGACAACTACTCTCCAATAGTGTTTCTGTTACCAATGGAAACAACTTGATATTGGGATTATCAGCACAAGGCAGTTTTTCCGGTCAGACGAGCACCAACAAGAATACATCCTCAACAGGACATGTTGCATCGTTTAATTCTCCTGCCATATCGGAAAATAACCCAGATCGTCGCAGACAATCTGGAAAAAGAGGGCAGAGACCAATACTAGCGTTGGAATCTGTAACACCGGAGACAAGACAATCCGACAAAGCAAGTTATACCGGTGAAACCTCTATGATGACAAGTTCCGGAAAAATCAATGTTCCTGAAACTGTAACATCTAGGCTTGCCTCGCAATCACTGAACGTAGTGAATAGCGGAAACTCCCAGACTCCTGAAATTGAAAATACTGAACAGATATTGCCGGTTCTTGCGACGCGGACGTCGAGTCTTGACATTGAAATTCCGTACACGGGCAAGATGTTTTTATTTACTGCGCCGCAAGGTTCTCTTGATCTTTCGTTCCGTCCTATTTCCAGCCGTGCAGGTTCACGCGGATTGCAGATATTGGCGGCATTTTTGGGTTTAACGCTTTTATACGGAATTTATCGAATTTGTTTCAGTATCGGCAACCGCCTAACCTTTGACCGCCGTACTCACCGCAATATCGCAGGACTTGTTACGTTATTGAGTGTTCTTTCATTAATTCTTGCGCCGTTAGTTTCCGTTTTGTCTTTTATTTTCGCCGTATTACTTTGGATAACATTGTTCCAAAAAAAATCAACGTAACAAATTCGATGGAATTTTGTAATAATTGAGAACCGCTAAAAATTTAAAAT
>JAITIZ010000401.1 GCA_031279215.1 Planctomycetaceae bacterium | reverse complement strand
GGTTGCATACGCCGTGCGGACTTTCCAGATAATATCGTCAACAGAATATTTGAAATTAACGTTCGGATTTGATACATTCAGCAACACTTTTTGTAATATCAATTTTGATTGAGATTTTAATTGAAATTGATTTTTAACCTGTCGACAAAAAATCAGCTAGATAACTGAATTTTTTGAATAAAAAAAGATGATAAAAATAAAAAATGAATTTTTAGGGATGTATCTATTTGCATATACTCTATTTTTTCCAGATATTATCACAATAAAAATTATTTGTTAACAGGAATTAATCACCATGAAAAATTGGGGGATTACAAAAACGGCTATATATAAGAAAATCCCGCGTTTTTTTTGTAAAGGCCGGATTATCTTTAAAATTTTTGTAAAGTTCAAGAATTGATGTTTTCATACTCATATCAATTTTATATTCATTTAAAAGTTCTATAAGCTCATGGTAATTTTCAGGTTTCTGTAAATAATAAGAGATAATGCATATTTGCAATAATTTTTTATCTTTCAACTGATCTTCAACAAATTTTTTACGAAGTATTTGATCTTGATCTTTTGTGAAAATTTCATCTCGTTTTTTCTTCCAAATCTCTGATCCATTGATTGAATTTTTATCTATCAGATACAATGGCTCGATTGCAAGCATTTTTGCGGTAATGTCCCAGGAGAAATCAATTGGAAAAACAACATTTTGATACAATGCTAAAATTCGTGATACTCGCTCCTTACGGACTTGAGAAAACATCTTTTCATTATCAAGAATATCATTCGGAACAGTTAATTGAAACGCAAAAAAAATATTTAATTTAGTAAAAAAATGCTCAATACGAATAGTCTCAAAATCAAGAATTTTTTGAAAATATTTTTGTATTGTTTGATTGAAAAAAATATCGGATTGAGTAGATTGAAATCGGTACAATGAAGAAGTAAGTGCTCCATACATACAATCTATATAATGATTTGGAAATTGTTTTAATAATTCTTTTTCAAAAAGTTGTAATTCTTTTAAAAGAGAATTTGTATCTCCAGATTTTATTGTACTATCTATTCTTTTTTTATGGCTTTCATAAAAAACATTAAGTTTTTCATTTTCTGAAATAATAAGAAGTTGTTCATCTATTAAATCGCTGGGATTTTCAGCCAATACTGTAAGCGAAAACAACAAAACAAAAAATATTGCAGTTATATTTTTCATGTTCAAAACTAATAATTAAAAGATATAACAAAATTTCCAATTACGGATTTATAATTTCCTCTGCATTAATCGAAACATCCTTTTTTGTTATTGTAACACGTCTAATATTACCCAAAATTGTATAATTACAATTCTATGTAATCGTTACAAAAACTTTTGCCCGATTTGCTGTCTTAAAGTACCACGGAATTCTAAAAGATATTGAACCTGCACCTGATTCATTTACACTAACCCCTATTGGGTCAAGGTTAGGTAAGGAAGGTGTCCCTTTATTATCAACAGGAGAATTTAACTGTAATGGATTTGAGTTGGGTTGATGATAATTAGGAAGCTTGACACAACATCCCGTTTTCTGTGCATGCGTTGGATATTCACCTATTTTTAAATTCGAAAATGATACATCATTAGGAAGAACATAGCAAGCTAAAAACCCTTGAACACCAAGGTGTGGTGGAGCATCGCCAATTTTAATTTCACTACTATATTTTTCGAAATATACATCATTGGGTTCAATGATACTAACTGTGTACGTTTTTGTTTTATTTGCTCCATTGCGAGTTTGTGTAACTTTGATTTTTGCAACACCAGGAACTGCCTGCGCATTAAAATCACATATCCATGAAGCATTGGGGTGAACTGTAAAACCATAAGAATTAGTGAGTATCAAGTATTCTTTATCTGAATCAGATATATTGTACGAGTATTCAGAATCTACTACTGATGTATTTCCTTGGGGAATTGTTTCTATATGTCCAGATTCCAATAACCCCAATCGAGAATAACTTCGTGTTGGAAAATTACGATCATTAGGAACCAATTTGATTTCAAAATCAATATCAACAACTTTTACCGTTCCAAGTAGTGGACATTTATCTGGATGATTACATATAACATTATATATTCCTTCTTGTCCCCAATTTACTTGTGACCAGTCAATAGTATGGTCTTGTCCGCAAGAACAATCCTTGTGTAATAATTCACTAAATAACGAATCAATATCATCTGGATCAGAGTTTATATCATAGTTGATGGAAACCTCTACATCATGTCTGCTTTTACATTTTTCATTACATATAACCATATAGTTCGTATCAACATGCCATCTATAATCAGTATTAGTATTACCAGAACCTCCAATCCACCCAGCTCTTCCAAAAAATTCTGGGTAATACATATCTGCTTTTATATTTGCATTTTGCGTTCCATTAAATTCTACTTGACTTGTACCAGCATAACCGGGGAAAACACCCCAGTGACTACCAGGATCACCAGCACAAGTTGCAGTTTTAAATACAGATGAATCACTAATATGTATATATAACGTTCGCTCAAAACCACCATCTTGAACTGTAGAATTTAGAAAGGGAATATCACTAACATATGGAGCATCACGGCTAATAGTTGCTTGTGCAGCAATCTTCTGTACAGGTAATAGATTTATAGAACAAACGAAAACAGTAACAAAAAACAATTTAAATACAATAAAAGTTGTGTGCATTGTATTGTTTCCTAAAAAATTAAATTTATACTATTAATTCAATATTGTGAAAAATTTTTTCACAATATTAAATTAATACAAGTTGTTTATTGATCGACTGTTATAAGAGGAACATATTAGTAAGTTTTTTCAGTAGTTAGACTATCTTTATTATATTTTTTTGTAATGTATATATTGTATTACGTTAATTTTTTTGATTATTAATTTTTTTATTAAGTATTACTATATTTGCTTTAATAGCTTTATGATATAAATTGGCTTTTTTATTTGCAAGTAATTCTTGATAATGCTTAATGGCATTTTGATAATATTTTAAAGCAAGTACCGGATTCTGTAAATATATTACATTATCTGCAAGTCGTTCATAGATTTTGCCTACCATAAAAGAAGCAAACTCTTTGTCTAATAAAACAAGAGAATATTTGGAGAGTAATGCATAATATTGCAATCCTTTAAGTAGGCGTTTAGAGTCATTTTCTACACAAATTCTATTAGCATATCCCATTATTACTCTTGACTCACTCGGTGTGCCATTAAAATTTTTTGCTCTTGACTCAATGTATGTAATTTCATCAATACTCGGCATCCAGCAAAGACATGCAAAAGTTGCAAACATGACATACGCCAATTCATTTTTTGAAGGCGTACCGAGTTCCCGATTTTCGAGTCGTTGGTAAATTGATAAGGCTTTTTGATGTTGTTCGCTTTCGTAATATAAATCGGCTATCAATATTGCCATGCGTCGTTTGGGGTCTTTGAAACTTGCCATTTCTTCCGGTGTTGCGTAAAGGGAACCTTTTTGATTGCGTAAATTCCAAGTTAATCTTGCAAGTGTTGTCACGTTTTCCCAACCGGATTCTTTTTGTTGCGCATAAAATTCTTTGTCCAATTCCGCTAATAAATTCCAGTGTTTTTCCGCTGTTTCGTAATCTTCTTTCGCAAATGCAATTAAACCTTGTAACAGTGTAACATCTTTGCGTTTGGAATTCCAGTACCATGAGCAACTTCGACGATTAAAAAATTGTCCCGGTTTCGGTTGCGATAATTTTATGTTTGTCCAACGGTCTTTGTAACGTTCTTGGACAAACGCACCGGAAATCACTAATGTCGGCGCAACATTCCGCACGAAAAAATTTTTTGGTCAATTCAAGCCAAAATTCTTCAATCCGATCCGGTGTCTGATTTCCTGTTGCAATA
>JAITIZ010000395.1 GCA_031279215.1 Planctomycetaceae bacterium | reverse complement strand
AGGAACGCGGTCGTCTCGACCGCATATTTAGGCATTTTTTGTAAAAAAACAGGGCAGGCGAGACGCCTGCGTTCCTCCTAATATTAGTTTTTAGAAGTTACCTAATATATTACAAAATATTTTATTATTTCCAGAGTTTCCGGTCTAGGGTACGATAATTAATTGCTTCGTAAAGGTGTATCGGCTCAATATTGACCGAATGTTCTAAATCGGCAATTGTTCGGGCAATTCGTAAAATTTTGTCATGAGCGCGCGCAGACAAACCAAAATCATCCATAGCTGTTTTGAGAATTGAATGTCCGTGTTCGTTGAGTTTACAATAATTTATAATTTGCCGATGTGACATATCGGCATTGTAACGAATTTTTGATTTTGCAAATCGTTCTGCTTGAATTTTTCGTGCGTTGGACACTTGAGTTCGGATTTCTACGCTGGAAGTTCCCGGCGTGGTTGTGGAAAGTTCCGAATAATCAATCGGCGGAACCTCAATGTGAATATCAATCCGATCCAGCAACGGACCGCTAATCCGATTGATATACCGTTCAATCTGCAAAGAGGAACAACGGCATTGCCGCCGCGGATCGTTACGATAACCGCACGGACAAGGATTCAATGCCGCAATCAAGATAAAATTGGCCGGAAATGTACTTGTTTGCGCAACACGGGCGATTGTAACAGTTCCATCTTCAAGCGGTTGCCGTAACACCTCAAGTGTTCGGCGGTTAAATTCCGGTAACTCGTCAAGAAACAAAACGCCGTTGTGAGCCAGACTGATTTCACCGGGGTTAGGCGGAGAACCGCCGCCGACAAGTCCCGCTTCACTAATCGTGTGATGCGGTTCCCGGAACGGTCTTGTTGCAATAAGCGGAACATCACTTTTGAGATAACCAAGAACACTGAAAACACGTGTTGTTTCGAGAGATTCTTCCAACGAAAGTTTGGGTAACACTGTCCCAAACCGTTTGGCAAGCATTGTTTTACCGGTTCCGGGCGGACCGATCATCAACATATTATGACCGCCTGCCGCTGCAACAGTCATTGCCCGTTTTGCCGATTCTTGACCGCGAACATCAGAAAAATCATATTCGGATTCGTTTAATTGTTCAAAAATACTCAAATCAACAGACGCAACCGGTTCAATTTGAATTTCGCCGTTCAAAAATCCAACCGCCTCGGTAAGACAAGAAATAGGAATCACATTCAGGTCTTCGACAACAGCAGCTTCTGAAGCGTTTTCCGCGGGAACAATTAAATGTTCAATACCAAGATCGCGCGCAGACAACGCAATAGATAATGCTCCTTTGATAGGCCGCATAGTACCATCCAACGCCAATTCACCAACAACCGCATACTGATTTAACACCGCTGCCGGAAGTTGACCGCTTCCCGCCAGAAGCCCCAACGAAATCGGAAGATCAAAAGATGCCGCTTGTTTGGGTAAATCCGCCGGAGCAAGATTGATAACGGTTCGGTGAATAGGATTGAAAAAACCGGAATTTTCAAGAGCTCGCTCAATTCGGAATGTACTTTCCTTGACAACCGTTTCGGGAAGTCCCACCAGAATTGTTTTCGGAATCCCCATGTCGGCACAATCAACCTCAACATCAACCGGAACAGCATCAATCCCAAGTAATGAAAATGTTTTGATTTTGACAAGCATATTTGTAAAATTTTGATAAGCCTATGTTGATAAATTTTAGTCCGCAAATTTTTTAAAAAGATTTATTAAAAATAATCTTCATATATCAGTAAAATTTTTGTGTCTTTTATTTAAAAAGCCTGTCAATTCTGTTTATTCTGTCAAAAAACGAAAACCCAATGGTCAAGTGTGATGAGTATATGAGCATATTTTAATAGTCTGTTCTCTTTTCATCTTTCATTTGTTTCATTATTTTGTCTGTTTTGTATTCTCGAAAAAATAATTTCTAAAAATCTGCGGGATTAAAAGTAAACTGTTACACAATCATTTATGTCTGGGAGCGAATTTGATTTTATCGCAGATTTTGTAGATTTGTCCGTCTTTTACTTCGCCGGTTACGGCGGTAATCGCTTCGACAACGTATTCATAACGGAGTTGGTCATCGGGAGCCAATTCAATTTCGACGCCGGCTTTCTCTGGACCGCCGCGCTGTTGAATCAGCAGAAGAACCCGTTCACGGAGTTTCGTAAAACTGGTTCCAAGAACCCGATCCCCTAAACTAATTGTGGTCAATTGTCCGGCGGGCGATGCAGAAAGTCGAACCCGAAGCGGTTCAGGCGGAAGATCGATTGTTTCACGCGGTTGGGAAACCGGCGGCATTTTGATATTGAAATCACCCTCTGGAACAACAATCTTAAACGTCATCACGAAAAAAATTAAAAGCAGAAACACCACATCAATCATAGATGTCATATTCAATTCGGCTTTTTTATGACTGGACAATTTTCGCTTCATTTTTTTTGAGAATGGTTATGAAATGAATGGTAATAGTTATAACAATTGAATTTTGGTAATATTTTAGCAGATTTTGTTTATTGGTCGTTTTGTTTTGCGCGGAGTTTGAAGTTTTCAAGTTTCAGGCTCTGGCACAGTTCAATCACATCCTGAACCTTTCCCGCTTCACACCCCGCATCAGCACGAATAATAACATTAACAGATTTAATAGGAACTTTGAGTAATTTTAGTAACCGCAACTGAAATTCGATTTTTTTACGCAAACCTTCAATATCATATTCTGTGTTGATATAAATTATGTTGCCATCGTTAAGTATTTGAAGAATCATTGGTTCTGTTGGCGGTGAATCGGGCGGTTTTGCCAATTCACTGATTGGCAATTTGATACGTTCATTCGTATCGGCTTCGGAGAAATTGATCAAAACCATAAAGAATGCGATTAACAAAAAAGTAATGTCAATCATTGAT
The DNA here is from genome assembly GCA_031279215.1 of Planctomycetaceae bacterium. Taxonomy (GTDB): domain Bacteria; phylum Planctomycetota; class Planctomycetia; order Pirellulales; family Thermoguttaceae; genus WRKP01. The sequence continues at coordinate 4,891 of JAITIZ010000395.1, read as the reverse complement.
GTCATATCAAGTTCTCGTTTTTCGGCTTTCGATTGGAATTTCATTGTGTTGGAAATCGGTTGAAACAGAGGAAAGGAAAAAGAACATAAATACAATAAATCTACAACAACCAGTTCTGAAAATACAGAAACATATTAAATATTAAACAGGAAAAATTCTCCGTAAAAAAATATTTTCCTTAAAAAGTCAAGACTTAAACCGGTTCATAAGGTTTTCGGTTTGGACGGTTAATTCGAGGACGAGGAGAGCTAGTTTATTCCGAAGAAATTCATAGATGATCATTGCCGGAATAGCGATGAGCAAACCGACTTGTGTTGTGATTAGGGCGGTTGAAATTCCTTCGGCTAATTCGCTTGCTTGTGGAGCGGTTCCAGAACGAGCGATAACATTGAACGAATCGACCATTCCGAAAACAGTTCCAAGAAGCCCAAGCATTGGGGCAATTCCCGCAATCATAGCAATCCAACCGAGTTTTTGTTCGAGCCGCATAATCTCTTCTTCGGCAACATCGGTCATAGATTGTTGAGCTGCTTCATAACCGGATTGCATTTTTGCCAGACCGGCAGCAAGAATTTTCCCTTGCGGCGAATCACTTGTGTGAGCTGTTTCATAGGCTTCTTGAAAATTTTGTTCATCTAATTGTTGTTTGAAGGTATCGATCACGGTTTGCGGCATGATATTGTTTCGGTTGATCGACATCCAGTTCATAACAACCAACATGACAAAACAAATAGACGTAACAGCAAAAACAGGAGCAAAAAGACCAAGTGCTTTCAAATACCAGAACAAATAACTATCCTGTGAAATTTCTTCTTCGGGAGTAAGTTCCGCATCTTCCGCAGCATCAGATTTGTCGGCTTCATTGTTTTCCGCTTCATTTTCTTCTCCGTCCTGTGCTTCCAGAGAAGAAATCAACGAAACCGGACTAATAGAAATCAAACCGGAAAAAAATAAAAAGGATACGGAAAAAAGGAGACAGAAACAAATTGATTGAATCGGTAAATAAGTTAAAGATAATTTTCGCATGAATTTGACTCCATAAATTGGGGGGTGTTGAAAAATATTGAATCGGGATGTCTCTTGTTACAATCCGAAAGGATTAGTCATTGTTTATTTTTATTAACCGCAGAGAACACGAAATTCATAGAATCTTGTTTTAATATTTTAGTGTTTTTCACATTCAAAAGATAATACGGTCTTAAAAAGAACGTTTTTCAGTTTCAATTTGAAAATTCATCTAAAAATCTTTAGGTTCTCCGGCGGTATTGGGGGGAAGAAAGAAAATAGATCGTTACAAAGGTTACTCACATGGAAAATATTAAACAAACAGAATACCAGATTAAAAGAAAATAGCAAGACCGTGTGTGTGATTTATGGTTTATTATGATTACAAATTCTCAATAATTTATGTTAGTGATTCTCTGTTGAAAGTTGTTCGAAAAAAAACTTACGTAATTCGGCAGCCAGGAACATGGAACCGGTAATACAAATTACATCATTGGCAGTAGATTCCGCCCAAACAGTTCGTAACGCCTCTTGACAGTCTTCTATAACTTCCATTTGAAGATTTTTGGGGTTTGGATTGGGAAGTGTTTGAGCGGCGAAAGGAGTGGTATTATCAAAAGAATTGGGGTTTCGGTTAAGTATGACCGAATCTTCTTGTAATAAAATACCAGAACTTTCTAATGAGCCGAAAAATTCTTCTTTCATATTATTTGGGGCATTGGGCAGGGAACTGACAATTGTTTTGAGTCCTTGCGGCGGAAAGTGCCGGGGATTTGAGGAATACTGAGTCAGAATAATTCGTTCAAAATATTGCATTAAATCGATCAACATTCCTTCGGCATCTTTACCAAGTGAAATACCAAAAAGAACAACAAACCGTTTATCGGGGAAAGTTGTTTTTGCTGTTTTAATCAAAGCCATCAATGAGGAACGGTTATGCGCTCCGTCAAAAATCAGAACCGGCGATGCTGCCGAAGAATGAACAACTTCAACCCGAATAGGAAGAAAAGCTTTCTGAAGTCCATTGCGAATATTGAGTTTATCTAATGTAATTCGGCTTGTTTTCGCACGCAACAGTAATGCTGCTGCGATTGCCAGTGAAGCGTTGCGTATTTGATGCAGACCTAAAAGATTTAAGGATAAATTTTTAAGTTCAAAATCTAACGGGAATTTATTGGGAACAGTTTGGAAGCGAAAATTTTTGCGAATATTTTCATCGCGGCGGTTTCGGTGGATATTGAATGCTTCACCTAGAAAAAATTCTGGTGCGAAATGTTTTCTGGCGATATCACGAATTGCTTTTTGTGCTTCGGGATTCCGAACTGCCGAGATTAAAGGAACACCCGGTTTGATAATTCCTGCTTTTTCGGCGGCAATATCCGACAGAGTAGGACCCAATTGAACAATATGGTCAAAACTAATACTCGTAATAATCGTAATATCAGGACGACAAATATTGGTTGCGTCCAAACGCCCGCCCATACCTACCTCAAAAATAGCAACATCAACCTGTTGGCGGGCAAAATATTCGAAGGCAAAAAGAGTGAGTAGTTCAAAATAGGTTAATTCTTCAAAAAGTTTGGGATTCCATGTGTTAATTCGGTTACAAAGCGGCACCATTAGTTCCACAAAATCCTCTTCACTACACGAAATTCCGTTAATCGCAATCCGTTCCCGAACAGAATAGAGATGCGGCGACGAAAAACGTCCAACACGGCAATGATTTTCGATGAGAATTGATTCCAACAAAATGCAAGTCGAACCTTTACCTTTGGTTCCGGCAATATGAACCGTGCGATATCGTGTTTCCGGTCCGCCCAGGTGCTTGAGTAGTTGACGCAATTCATTCAACCGCTCTGCCATATCTTGTAATGAAAAATCACAGTGAGTTTCCCAATTGACCCTCGACTCCAACATTTTCAATACTTCGTTAAACGTTTGTAATGTCATTTTGAAAATGGGTAGGTTACATGGTTATATCTACTAATAGTATAGAAATTCTTAAAGTCTTTATCGACTTCCTTTCTTTTGTTCAGTTTCAATATTATCTACAATAGTAGAAATTCTCAAAATTTTTAGGTTCCTTCTAAAAACTAATATTAGGAGGAACGCAGGCGTCTCGCCTGCCCTGTTTTTTTTTACAAAAAACTCCTAAAAATGCGGTCGAGACGACCGCGTTTCTTCTAACAATAAATTTTTACATTAGGTTTTTAGAAGTTCCCTTTAAACAATATCAATGCGGTTTCCTACACATTTACAAATTCGGCTACAAATTCGGCGATTCGGTCAAATGCTTCTTTGAGAATATCCAACTCAACAGCAAAAGAGGCACGAACATATCCTTCGCAACCAAATGCGGAACCCATAACAGTTGCGACTTGTTTTTGCGTCAACAATTCCAGGCAAAATTGTTCGGAGTTATCAATACGAACCCCGCCCAATATTTTACCAAGATAATTTTTGATATTGAAAAAAACATAAATTGCTCCGCTTAGTTCTGAACACGTTAAACCATCAATTTCGGCGATTCGTTTGGCGACATAGTTACGCCGTTTAGTGAAAGCGGCGAGCATTTCAGTAACGCAGTCTTGGGGACCGGTCAAAGCGGTTAGTGCGGCATATTGACTAATACTGCTTGGGCTTGAAGTTTCCTGACTTTGCAACTCTCCCATTTTTTTCGCAATATGTTCCGGGCTAAACGTCCAACCAATTCGCCAACCGGTCATGGCGTAAGTTTTGCTTACGCCATTCACAACAATTGTCCGTTCCGGCAACTCGGGATTTAATGTCGGAAAACTAACAAACCGGTTGTTACCGTACACTAGTTTATCATAAATCTCGTCGGAAACAACAAAAAGATTGTTTTTAAGAACAATATTGGCAATTTCTGTTAATTCGTTGGTGTTATACATTGTTCCGGTTGGGTTGGACGGATTGCACAACAACAACATTTTGGTTTTTGGGGTAATTGCTTGTTCAAACTGTGCGGCGGTCATTTTGAAATTTTGGGATTCTTCTGTTGGAATGATTACCGGCACGGCACCGGACAATTTAATCAGTTCAGCGTAGGAAACCCAATAAGGAGCCGGAACAATTACCTCATCATCAGGATTCAGTGTTGTGAGAAAAACGTTGTGCAATGAATGTTTTGCGCCGTTTGAGACAACTACGTGTGAGGGATCATATTCGAGTCCGTAATCTATTTTATATTTTTCGGCGATTGCTTTTTTGAGTTCGGGAATTCCGCTGACAATTGTGTATTTAGTGTATCCTGATTTCATTGCGGCGGTTCCGGCTTCGCAAATATGTTGCGGAGTAACGAAATCCAGCTCGCCAACACTCAAATCATAAATTGTTTTCCCTTGTGATTTAAGTTCTTTTGCTTTTGCCGACATTGCCAATGTTGCGGATGGTTCCAGTCCTTGAACAATTCTCGAAATAGTTATACTCATAAACAATCATAAAAAAATAAAATAGGTTGCAAAATAAACCGGTGAAATTTTCAATTCAAATTTCACCGCTAACATATTACCATGAAATATCGGAAACTGTTAGGGGGTAATAGCGTAATTAATAGTTAATAGTTAATAGTGAATAGTGAATAGTGTCGCAAGCGGATTACAACCTAAACGGCAATAATTCCGCATGCGGCACTCTCCACTATCCACTCTCCACTATCAACTAAATATGTTGCTCTTTCAGAGCGTAGGAAAAAGATCATTGAGAATAATCACGAAATAAAAATTCCACTGATAGATTACGAAAATTTGTAATCTATCAGTGGAATTTTTATTTTGTAATCACTCTTACGGGGTAAATCTCTGTCGTTAACGGCGGGGCTTGCCTCGCCATGATCTTTTTCCTACGCCCTGAAAGGGCAACATAC
>JAITIZ010000293.1 GCA_031279215.1 Planctomycetaceae bacterium | reverse complement strand
AATGAGTCCGGGCGGAATGCCGGTTCATACCGGTTGGATGGTCGATGGAATGTGGGTAGCGATTACATTGGACAATATCGCTGAAACCCATTTGGTAAGACGTAATGGCGATGTTGCGGCAAAATATTTTTACGCAACCCTTAATCATGCGACACCGCTTTACACTTGGTGTGAAGAACGCGGTCAAGAACCTAACTCAGAAAGGTGTAGCGGTGACCGTCAACACTTATGGACTCCTGTGGCGGTGGTTCGTGCGCTTCGCGACATGATGGTGTTCGAAGACTATCCGGCAGTCGGCGATACAACATCACGAAATTCTCTGCAACTGGCACTAGGAACGAATCGTGATTGGCTTGGGAGCGGTTACGAAATTGGAGTGGAGAAGGCACCGACACATTTTGGAACGGTTTCTTATGCAATGAAATACAATACGTCAAACGAAACAGTTTCCGGTTCTATTCAGTTTACTAATGACGAAAAATATCCGAAACCGGAGGAACTTACATTAAATATCCGTTTACCTAACGGACGAAAAGCGGTTGCTGTTCAAGATCATCCTGATGCAACGATTGCTCCCAATGGTGAAGCGGTTATCTGGAAAAAACCGAAAGAGAAAACTTTTAACTTTATTATAAAAACAACTCTTTAAGTAACAGTCTATTTTAATTTTGCTTTTCAAATAAATTCGTAACGTTTACAGAGCAGTGTGTTCATTTAGGTAAATAAAAGGTAGGCAACGTTTCGGCAAAACATCACCCGCCTCGGAATAATTCACCTGAACAACAACCCACAAAATGCCGAAATCATCCGAAAAATTTTTAACCATTTTAACAACCAGCCTGGGAATACCAGGAAAATTATGGAGGCTTTTATGAAAAAAATGTATTTGAATTTAACGTTGTTTTTTGCTTTATTTGTTACGGTATATGTTGTTGCCGGAATTTTTGGGAATATTGCTCAAAATGTTGTTCCGCCAATTACAGGTCCCTTTGTTGCGGATCAGGAAAATCGGTTGACCTTCACACCGGTTAAAGCAAAATTTATTCGTCTGGAATTTCAACCTACCGCATCTTCTCCGGCAGTGGATGAAATTGAAATCTACGGTACCGAATCGCCCAAAACGAATCTGGCAGCTTTCGTTAATGGAGGAAAAGTTACCGCATCAAGTTGTATTTCCGGTTATTCGATTCACAAAATAATTCATCTCAACGATGGTTTGTACGGAAATGATCACTCTTGGATTGCCGCCGAAACAGACCCCAAACCATTCGTCTGCGTTGAAATGAAAAATGAAGCGATAATTGATACGATTATCTTTTCCAGAGATCAATTTGCGAATTTTTCGGATCGGTTACCGAAAACGATTGACCTGACTGTTTCCGAAGACGGAAAAACGTTTCAACAACCACTGAATATTCAATTGACGATTGCCCCTTCAAAAGTAAAACGTCCGGCAAAGCCGAAAACTTGGGCGCATGTTCAAGTTCCGCCGCCTCCGCCTTCGCCGATAGAACCCCCTCAAATCACGTCAAATATTTCTGTTACTTTGCCGAAAGATTTTCCCCAAAAAGACGATCTCGGATTCGATAATCTCGCTTTTCAAAAAAATGCAATTGCTAAAGCGTCTTCATGTCTTTCGGAACATGAAATTCATCAAGTTAAAAACATCAACGATGGTTTTTTAGGAAGCGATCATAATTGGATTGCCGCACAAAATCCTTGTTGGGCGGAAATTGATCTTGGTGATGTTTACACGATTTACCGTGTTGCATTGGGGTGTGATTCGAGCGGAAAAGACGGAGGACGAATTATGTACTTCAACTACACAATTCTCACCGCAACAGAATATAACATTGATTCAAACGCTCCAACATGGAAAAAAGTTGCGCCCGTTAAAAATGCGCCGAGTATTCTCTATCGGACGGAATTTATTTTTGTACCGGTTGAGGCACGATATGTACGTATTCAAATTGCGGGAACATCCTTTGGGATGCCGGCACGAATTGACGAACTCGAAATTTATGGACGAAAAGGAACTATTTCTCGTGACGAAATTGGAATTTCGGGTAGTTTCCTTTCTTCGACAGCCAACTCATCCGTTTCACGTACCACTCCAGTCAACGCTGCCGAACAAGAAACAGAATGGAAAACATCGCTTGTTGACGAAGAATATGCGTGGCTCAAAACGTTTGGGCGTGCTGATTGTGATCCTCATGTGAAACACCATGTTTATCCCATCAGAAAAAATCCGGTGATGGTTCCCGATGACGAAACAACTCTTGTAACAACATTAGAAAAACCTGTTCTTGACGGTCGGTTGGATGAAAAATTTTGGTCGAAAATTTCACGAGGAACGGTTCGTGTTGCCAAACCTGCTGATTTTCAAACCGGTGTGTTTATCGAATATCAATGTTATGCTTTTTTGTCCGATAATGGAGTTTATATCGGTATCAAAACGGATCGGCTTTTGAGTTCCTTTCTTACAATTTTGCGAACGGAAAAGTATGGCGGAGTTATCGTTCTTGATAAGCAGCAAATTGTTTGGCGTCAATATAATCAGGACAACTCGTTTATTGATACACCGCTTGAATCCGGTATTGGGGAGCATTTGACCACCTTTGAATTTTATCTTCCATTTAATTTACTTCCTGATGTTGAAAAGGGATTGATGTTACAAGCAGGAATCGGCGGTCAATACACTGCCAACCATGGTAATCCGATCTATGTCTTTGGTCAATACACTGCCAACCATGGTAATCCGATCTATTTCTTTCCGGGAACACTCGCCGTTTCACCGTTGAATTTTGAGAACGATTATTTTTCTCTCCGTTTAACAAATCACGGAACAGAAACACTGACAATTTCACCGGAATCAGGGTTAAGCGTAACAACATTGACGCTTCTTGCCGGAATGAGTACAGATATTATCCTTCCTTCGGAAAAAGGAACTCTTGGTCCGGAACGTAATTTGGTATGTTCTCTTTCCGACGCAATGACGGCAGATTGTCAATTACATTTGTTTCAATATGATCCGGTTGGCCGTACACTTGATCTGTTCGAAGCAATGCTCAATCGTGTTCCGGCTGCCGGAATTTCAGAGGAATATTCGCAACATGTTGCTGTTGCCCGAAAGCAGTTGAATGAATTTCAGGCAAGAGCCAAAAATATTATTTTCGGCAGTTCGGAAGAGCGTGAACTCTTTTACGAAGCCCGAAAAGCCAAACGTGAATTTTTCTTCGCCGACCCGAATTTAAGTAAAATCGAAACAATTTTATTTGAAAAACGTTATCCGCTTCATCCGTCCCATAATTACAGTGATTCTTATGATTCGGTGTGGTGTGAAGGCGGCGGAATTTACACGCTCAATATTCCAAACGAAAACGGACATTTTGTTCCAGAAAAAGCTGTCTTAACCGAATTGTTTCAAACAACCGGAATGTCCCGTCATCCAACCGCCGACTTTGATGTTGCGAAAATATATTTTACGAATCGACCGTCATTCAAAGATTATTGGCATATTATGGAAATGAATCCTGACGGTTCGGGGTTACGGCAATTGACGGAGGGACCATTTCATGATCTTTGGCCTTGTCCGTTACCGGATGGTGATTTGGCGTTTATTTCAACTCGTTGCCGTCAAAAATTTCTGTGTTGGGAACCGCAAGCCTCCGTCTTGCATCGAATGGACAAAAACGGTCAGAATATCAAACGGCTTTCTTTTGCCAATCTCACGGAGTTCGCGCCTTCGGTTACTCGTGATGGTCGTCTTCTTTGGACTCGGAGCGAATATCTTGACAAAGGTGCCGACTACGGACACACGCTTTGGTATATTCACCCCGACGGAGCCGCTCCGGAACTGACTTTCGGTAACACTATCATCTTGCCGCAAGGTTACGCTAATGGGCGTGAAATTCCCGAAACGAAAGAGATTTCCTGTGTCATGATTTCACACTTCGGCGACTTAAATGGTCCGGTGGCAATTCTTGATATTGATAAAGGACGACTCAATTCTGAAGCAATTACCAATATTACACCCGAAGTTCCATGGCCCGGTTTTCCGACACGTAGTGAAACATTTCGTGAACCGTTTCCGATTTCGACCAATTTGTTTCTGGTTAGTCACAGCCCGCGAGATCGTTTTGCGTTATATGTGATTGACCGTTTCGGAAATCGTGAAATGTTGTACATTGATAAAGTGTTGGGGTCTATGTGTCCGACACCGCTTCAAGTACGGCAGAAACCGCAAGTGTTGACTTCAACTATCGAACCAACATTAGCGTCCGAAAATTTGGGCGTTTTTACATTGGAAGATGTTTATATGGGAATTGATCATGTTGTTCCGCGCGGTTCGGCAAAATATCTTCGTGTTTGTCAGGAAATGCCCCATTTTCTTGAAAAATATGAAGACGGAACTTATCGTTTCTCTCATCAACCTTACATGGAATTTTACGCTTCTCCGGTCGATTTAATTTCCGGTCCTTATGGTTGGACATCATACGTTGCCAAAGGTGATCTCGGAACAATCGAAATTGAAAAAGATGGTTCCGCAAGTTTTATTGCGCCGTCGGGATCGGTTTTGTTTTTTGAATTATTGGACGAAAACTACACAGAAATTCAGCGAATGCGCAGTGTTGTCCAACTTCAACCGGGTGAAATACGGAGTTGTGTTGGTTGCCACGAAGACCGCGCATCAACACCAACAACACGCCGCCGTACTCTTGCCGCTCAACAATTACCGAAACATCTGACCCCGCCGCCGTGGGGAGCCGGAGCATTTGATTATCAAAAAACTGTTCAACCCGTTTTCGATAAAAATTGTATTTCGTGTCATAGTGCAGATAATTTTCAAAAAGTTGATATGAGTGGTTCACTGGACAACAATTTTATTCCAAGTTCCTTTAAAACGTTAATTCGCGGCGGATATGTACATCATTTTCATTGGGGTTATCAGGCAATTCCGACCAAAGCGGAACCTTATACTTTTGGAACAGTCAAAAGCCGAATCTGGTCTATTCTCAAAGATGAAAATCACAAAAATGTTACACTTTCCCAAGACGAAGAGCGGGCAATTAAATGTTGGATTGATTTATCATGCCCGCTTTGGCCCGATTACAAACAAAGACGTCTCCGTAACAACCCCAATGCTCATAACGGAACAAAATTAACTGATTGAAAATAACATAAAGGAACTTCTAAAAACGCGAATTTTTACGCAGGAGTTTAGGTTCGTGTTTTTTTCCGTTATTTTTTTGAGTCGAGTGGGTAAGATTCACAATTCTAGCGGATATTTTTTATTGATTTTATAGCGAATCGGCAGCATTTTTTTGGGTTTTCCCCTATTTCAGGTGCTTCAGTGTTACCATTCGATCCGGCAACGAACACTCGATTTGATACGATTACAGAATTTTTGCAACGGAGTTAAGGGGTGATTTTGTACCCCTTTCTCACAAATCTGCGGGTTAAATCCGCGTTCTTTTAAGTCTTCCAAAATGTCTATCCCGCCAAAATGTATCTGTTTATTTTGAACACGAAATACACGAAACTTCACTAACGACACAAAAATTATATGAAAATGACAACAAAAAAATTTTTCGTATGTTTCGTGTCATTTTGTGTGTTTCGTATTAAAAAAAAATTAAAACAAAAATGTCAAAAATAGACAGTTACATGGGACAGCATAAAGAAACCGCCGCCAAGACAGCAAACTACAAAATAAATAAAACAGTTATGAAAAAAATCAAAAATTCGGCTGAAGTGACGAAAAAATAAGATTACAGCAGTATTAGGGCAAGCCCACGCCGTTAACGGTTGGTGAATTGGGGATTATTAGAGATTTCCACTGAATAAATTACTATATTTCATTAAGAATTTGAAGAACATTATCGTGTAAAAAACCGTTAGTACCAACGCCTTCTTTACCGAAAATGGTAATATTGCCTTTCCAGTCGGTGAATCGCCCGCCGGCTTCTTCGAGAATAACCGGCAACGGACCCGCATCCCAATCCGAAAATACCGGATCAACCATGATTTCCGCTCGTCCTGTTGCAACAAGAAAATAACCGTAAGCATCGCCCCATGTTCGAGTCAACCGGACACTTCGCTCCAACCGTTTGTAACTGTTTTGACGATCCGATTTATCGAACGTTAATACTTCACTGGTTAGAAAAAGAGCTTCGTTTAACTTCCGGCAGTTGGAAACTTTGGCCGGAACAGGTTTTTCGAAACGCGGAGCTTCATGCCACGCACCAAGTCCGCAACCTGCCCAAACCAATTCCGAAAGAGCCGGCACCGCAATAACACCGCCAATACTAATTCCGTTTTGTTCAAGCCCAATAAGTGTACTGTAAATCGGTACACCGTGAATAAATGATTTTGTACCATCAATCGGATCAAGAATCCAACGGAAACCACTGTTGCCTTCACGGTTCGGAAATTCTTCACCAAGAATTGCATCATCAGGAAAATGTTCCTCGATTCGTTTGCGCAACAGTTTTTCAGCTTCACGATCAGCAACCGTAACAGGCGACTCATCCGTCTTCCGTTCCACTGTAACATGTTCAGGATCGTAAAAATAACGTAATGTCAATTCACCGGCTTCATGGGCAATTTTCCTTGCCAACTCAAGACGGTTCATAAATAAAGTTGCCATATTTTAGTAATTTTGGATGATTCAATTAAGTGATTCAAAAGATATGAAAAAGTACACAATAATTTTCCGTAACTAATCGGAATACACGGCAATTCTTTTAATTTCCAGCACACATTGAGGTACACGACTGTTTGCTCCAAGTGAAATAAAATTCACTTGATCAAGATCGAGTTGGTTGTTCTCGTCTGGACGAGTTGATCCGGCATGCTGAAATTGTGCGAATGGTAATTTGACAACATGCCAAAGTCCATCCGATTTGAAAATGGGACCGTTAATGTAACCGGAACCCGATTTTTCAAACAAAAAGAAACGCGGACTGGCATTACCCAAACATCGGGCTTCGACGATAATTCCCGAAGCGTTACTCAAATTCACATTGTTCGGTAATTGGAATCGCGGATAAACCCAACGATCACCTTCGGCGTTGAAAGTTGCGGTCATGCGCCAAATATTGCCGGTCGATTCCATTTCCGGTACACAAATCGACGGAGCATTTTTACGCCAACGCGAAAGATCCGCAATTGGAAGTTCACTAATCTTTTTTGTTGTAGAAACAACTCCGTCCCATGCCGCTTCACCGCAAAGATTCAGAACAAGCGGACGGTTCTTATCTTCATTAACCGTAACACAAAGTTTTAGAAGTTCGCCGGTTGAAAATCCGATTTTTTCAATCGGAAGATTCCATTGAACATCAGTAAAACCATGTCCCGAAACAACCACATTATTTTGTGTTTCCGCCGTCTGACCAATTTCAAAACGTAAATTGTATTTCGCCTCATTTTGATTCAGATTAAACACACGGAATTTCATCGGTAACGGATTTTCAACGTCATGAGGAATAAAATAACCATTCGGTATTGCCGAAAGTTTTGCTTTATCATACTGAAAACGAAGAACAACAGCAGGAATCTTTGTGTTATGTTTTTTAGGCTTCTTTGAGGATTGATAAAGTTTCATCGCTTTCGTATCAATATTTAGTTGGTCGTTAAGAGAGGTTTTGTCCAACCAAACGTAATATAAACTATTCGATTGAATCAACAATTCGCCATTGTCCGATAACTTCAACAATTCACCCAAAACCGACTCAACCTTATTGATTTTACCGGCAGAAATTTTCAATGTTTTTCGTTCCGTTAATTTTCCGGTATAAATTACGGCAACCAATTCGTTACGATTATCAATTCCAGAGTTGGGTGTAACCGGTTCAAAAACTCTTGCACGTAAAACCGCCGAATCGTCAATTTTCAGATCGCCAACGTATTCCGATCCGCTTAAAACATGAATAAGTTGACAATAAGCGGCGATAGATCGGCAGGGCGTTCCGAGTTTGTCCATCATACCAAAATTCTTTTCCCCTTCGTCGTAATACGGATAAACGAACGGAAAATACCGTTCCACTCCGCAACATCGCGCCTCAACACCTTTCATTGTTATATCAATTGCACTGACCCAATCCTGATCAACCGGCGGACGTTCCGTACCGCGTTTCCAAGCACGTCCGCATTCCGTAAGCCAAAGCGGTATGGATTCATAACCGGATTCTTTCAACCAGTTACGATAATTTTCAACCAGCTTTTCGAGCACCGGAGCATGATCGTAAGTATGAAAACTGAATCCGTCCACATCATGAAGCAATCCGTTTTCAGCCGCATTTTTAAGCCAAATCGGATGAAAATGAGCCATAACACCGCCAAACAACGGCGTCGGAATACCTGATTGTTTCAGTTGATAGGCTATCGCTCTTGCCATAGGAACATATTGATCGGCAGGAAGTTCGGCACCGAATGAAATGTCCGGCTCGTTCCAAATTTCAAAACCGCCCCATGCCGTGTTCCAATAATCCGCAACCGTGTTCCAACTTTTCGCCGTCTTCACAAGATCACTCGGATATTTTTCGACCTTTTCCATCCAATGCGGGGCATTGTGAAAAACATCCAAAACTTCGATTCCGTGTTCTTTACAAAGTTTTCGTACAAAATCATAACGGCGTGAAGTTTCCCATTGGAATTGATCGGGATTCGGCTCAATATCGTTCCAGGAAAGACGTTCACGCATCATACTGATTCCACTCCGTTTTGCCGCTTTGACAAAACCAATACGAAGTTGCTCCTCCTTCACAAGCCATGACAACGCCGCATCAATAGCAAAAAATTTGTCAGGATTGTTTTTGAACACCGGAAGCGAAACAATTCCAAAACGCTGTTTACCTAATTCAAGTTCCCAAAATCCGCGAGGAAGATTAACCGTTGCGGAAATAATATTACCGTCAACAACTGCCGGAATTGTTTGGGATTCAACACCGGAAAGCCGAAACTCTGTTGTTTCGATTTTTCCATCGCCAATCATTTGGAAACGGATTGTTGATTCCGTATCAGGCGTAATAAAAAGTTGTTCGATGTTTTCCGGTTTAAGTGTTACAGAAAACAACGGTGTTGTAAACGATAACACAATAAGAATAATAAAAATCTGTTTCATTTTCATTGTTTCGATCTTGTTATAATTGTTTAGGTTATAATTGTTTCGGTTTTATCCGTAATAATAAATTGACAGATTGGGTTAAATTGAATTAATGTAATATATCAGTGGAATTTTTGTGTAACTGTCTCTTTTATTAACGAGCACATAATTGAAATCGTCCGCAGATGACGCAGATTTTCGCAGATTATTTTAAAAAAGTTTTTTAAAAATAATTTTCTATCTTTTTTGTCTATTCTTCCTTTATTTGTTTCATTATTTTGTACT
>JAITIZ010000174.1 GCA_031279215.1 Planctomycetaceae bacterium | reverse complement strand
AGGAACGCAGGCGTCTCGCCTGCCCTGTTTTTTTACAAAAAACGCCTAAAAATGCGGTCGAGACGACCGCGTTCCTTCTAACAATAAATTTTTACATTAGGTTTTTAGAAGTTCCCTTTCATATAAATATCTCATAATAGGTCAAGTGCAAGCGAACTTGGCACGCCGAATGACAATAAAAACACTCTTGCGCGCGCCAATTTCGCTTGCACTTGACCATTAACTAATAACGAGCCTATTGTTTTTTACTCCCCCCTTTAATTCTGAAAGGCATTGGGTATAATTTTGTTTTCCTGTTCTTGTTTGGAATTTCCAGACGATTGAATAACCTTTCGATTTCATACGCTAACTAAAATATAACTTCAGATGACAAGACGACTTCTAATTGCCGGAAACTGGAAAATGAATCTTTCTCTCACTGCTTCAATAGAATTGGCAGAGGGATTAAAAAAAGTTGCTGCCGGAATAAACAATCTTGATATTGCAGTTTGTCCGCCTAGTATTTATGTTCAACCTGTTGCCGCCGTACTGAAAGGTTCCAATATTGGTGTTGGCGCACAAAATGTTTATTTTGAGCAAGAAGGTGCTTTCACCGGTGAAATCAGCGTCGGAATGCTTAAAGATGTCGGTTGTCAATACGTTATTTTAGGTCACAGTGAACGTCGGCATATTCTCGGTGAGTCAAGCGAACTCGTTAATCTTAAAACTCATGCAGCTCTTGCCGCAGGATTAATTCCTATCGTTTGTGTCGGTGAACTGCTCAAAGAACGTGAAACCGGAACAACAGAACAAGTCATTCAACGACAAATTGATGGTTCTTTTTCCGGTGTTTCAGCGGAAGATATTCGGAAATGCGTGATCGCTTACGAACCGGTTTGGGCTATCGGAACCGGTAAAGTCGCAACCCCAGACCAAGCCGAAGATGTTCATGTCGCTATCCGAAAAATGATTGAAAAAAATTACAACAAAGAGGTTGCCGAAATTGTCCGAATTCAATATGGCGGAAGTGTTAATGACAAAAATGCAAAAGAAATTCTTGCCAAACCCAATGTTGACGGTGCTTTGGTTGGTGGAGCCTCTTTGAAAGTTGATCCGTTTCTGGGTATTATCAAATCCGTTTAATTACTCATTTATCTGCTATGTGGCAAACTTTTTATATTTTTGTTCTTTTTGTACTTTCGGTTGTTATGATCTTCCTGATCCTGATTCAGCGGGGAAAAGGAGGAGGTTTAGCCGGTGCCTTCGGCGGTATGGGAGGACAAAGTGCATTTGGAACCAAAGCCGGTGATATGTTTACAAAAATTACTATCGTAACGGCAATAATATGGATTGTACTTTGTACTGCTATTTATTTGGCTCTCAAACATAGCGGTTACAAAGGAATTGGTAACAGTTTTAGTGAAAATATTCCTGCTGCAACTGCTCCTGCCAATGACCCGACTCCAGATTCCGTAACATCAACACCGGACACATCCCCTGTTACCGAGATTACGACAGAAACGCCGCCGGCAGCAGACACCCCAGTTACAATACCAATACCAGTTTCACCGGAATCAACACCAGAAAAAAAGCCCGAATAATAAATTACAGCCGCAACTGTTCAAATATAAAAAAAATCGTTTATGCTTTTCAGTATGACAGGTTACGGTATTGCTGTTAGCCGAATGGAAAAGATTGTAGTTTCCGTAGAGCTGAAAGCAGTTAATAACCGTTACTTCAAATTATCACTTCGAATGTCCGATGGTTACGGTTCTTTGGAAACGAGAATCGAACCATTGATCCGAAGTATGATTGAACGCGGAACAATTAACGCTTCTATCCGTATTCAGCAAGAAAAAAAAATCTCCGACTATAAAATTTCAGTTCCTGTCTTGACGTCCTATTATGAGCAATTGCTCAAACTTCGCTCTGAACTGAGACATCCGTTGTTGCACTATCTTGGCATCAAACCGGTACCTCCGGTGCCGTCTCTGGATCGTTTGGTTTTTCTGCCGGGTGTTGTTGAAACGGAAACAGGTGTAAATCGTTGTGATGAAGAAAACGAAAAAATCTGGAATGTTATCGAAAAAACTCTTCGCGAAGCATTGGATGCTCTTCAAACTATGCGTCAGGCGGAAGGTGTTTCGATGCACAAAGACCTCGAAGTTAATATCGCAACACTTTACCAGTTGATTCAAAATGTTGAACAATTGGCTCCGCGTGTGGCTCCTTTGTATCAGCAAAAATTATTGGAACGTATCAATAAAGTTATACCGGAACAAGAAATTACCCTTAATAATACCGAATTACTCCGTGAGATTGCCGTGTATGCGGATCGTTGCGATATTTCCGAAGAAACAGTTCGTTTCCGATCACACCTGACTCAATTTACAAACGCAATGCTTTTGAAAAAAAGTTGCGGACGAAAACTCGATTTTCTAACGCAGGAGTTGTTACGAGAAACAAACACAATGGGTTCCAAAGCAAACGACGCCGATATTACAAAAAATGTTGTCGAAATGAAAACCGTAATTGAACGAATTAGAGAAATGGTACAAAATGTTGAATAATTTCCGACTGTTTTACATTTTTGGGAATAGGAAATCGTTCTTGAAATTTTTTGGGGTAATGTCTATTTTATAAAAATTCATATAATATAAAATGATATTTTCCGTAACATGGTGATTAAGAAGCGTGAACGAAATTGAGTCAAAGATGAAGCCGAAATTATTAGTGGTTTCCGGTCCTTCGGGAGTCGGTAAGGGAACGCTTTTGAGACGGGTATTTGCGGAGAGCGGGTTTCCGCTAACAATGAGTGTTTCCGCAACAACCCGCAAACCAAGACCCGGAGAAATTGACGGTGTTCACTATCAATTTTTAAGTGCGGAAGAATTTGAAACCAAACGAAAGGCGGGCGAATTTCTCGAATGTTTTGAAGTTTTCGGCAAAGGAATTTGGTATGGAACCCTTCGCCGTACAGTAGAACAAGGACTTTCCGCAGGAAATTGGG
The DNA here is from genome assembly GCA_031279215.1 of Planctomycetaceae bacterium. Classification (GTDB taxonomy): domain Bacteria; phylum Planctomycetota; class Planctomycetia; order Pirellulales; family Thermoguttaceae; genus WRKP01. Next base: position 9,395 of record JAITIZ010000174.1, on the reverse strand, counting down.
TTGTTTTGGAAATTGACATCAAGGGAGCTAAAACAATTAAAGAACAGTTTTCCGATGCTGTTTTATTATTTATTGAACCGAAAAATATTGAAGTTTTGAAGGAACGTTTGCTTGGTCGCGGTACGGAAACAGAAGAAGCTATGCAGCGGCGGTTGACAACCGCTCTGGAAGAACTTGAGCATGCTCATGAATTTGAACACCGAATTGTTAACGATGATTTAGATGTTGCTGTAAAACAGTTTATTGATATTATTAAATCAAAAGTGTGAGAATGACGAATAACGTTTTGTTTTTCTCACAAGTTTATCCGTTTTACCCTTTTATTTATTTGTTTACCTGAAATGATTGAAGAACTTAAAGACGAACAATTAATTGCCAAAGTCGGCGGTCGATTCAAACTTTCCGCCTTAATCCAAAAACGGCTTGTTACTTTGAATAAAGGTTCTCGCTCGCCGGTTGATACGGACAGATATTCTATTAAGGACGGTTCTTCCACCAAAGACAAATTGAATATTGTCATCCACGAAATCCTGCAAGATAAAATTTTTCTTGACATGGAAGACAAAAAACGCGGACATTATGACGGCAATGTCGATATGGTACTTGATTCCGAATTTACCGAAGGATTTTGAAAAACAAAATAGTTACGAAATTCATGCGTAATCCTTAAATATTTTCCTAGTGTTCACAGGCTGGTGTATTAATTTAGGTAAATAGAGGCAAGTCGTCTATCGTTGACGTGATGTTTCGGCTCTGGATAATTCACGTGAACAATAGCCCACAAAATGCCGAAATCAACTGAAAATCTTTACCCATTTTACCATTTTAAAAACCAGCCGGGGAACACTAGGAATATTCTGCTAAAATATTAAATATTTTCGATTAAATATTTTCGATAACCAAAGAATGTTCATTGAGAAAGGCGAATAATTCTTTCCGATTGAACACGGTTCCGGTGGTACTGACGCCTCTGACACAACTTGCACCAACCGCGCTTCCCCAACGTATGGCATCGTATAAATCGAGTCCTTCAAGCAAAGCGGCGATCAAACCTGCACAAAAAGCATCGCCGGCACCCGAACCGCTAACATAATCTGTTGGATAAATTCCTGCACGAAATTGTTCTTCCGCACCAAAACAAAGAGTTCCGCCTTCGCCTTGCGTAATGAGAACCGTTTTGGCTCCCGCATCAAGAAACATTTTGGATTGGTCATAAGGATCACGGTAATTCGTAATTTTTTCACCTTCATGTTCGTTGGGCATGAAAATATCCGTGTAAGGTAATATCGGTTCCAAAATTTCCCAATAAGGACGATGTCCATTGAAAACAACATCAAGAACTATTGTCCAACCATGTTTTTGTGCCGTATCAAGGAATTGAACGGTACGTTCATTTTCCAATCCCCGAAGCATGAAAAAACCGCCAAGATACAATATCTTCCGATTGGAATTTTGGTTTCCTTGCGAATCTTTGCCGTTCTCAATGTAACGAAAAATATCGTCATTGAAAACAAACAAGTCGTTTGCGCCGGTTGTACAAATAAAGCGCCGGTCTTGATCGTAAACATTGATATGCATAGCGGTTCCGGGACAATGTCCGGGAAACCGTTGTAAAAATCCGGTATCAATTGTTGGAATTGATAGGGTACGGACAATAAAGCCGCTCAATGCGTCATCGCCGACTCCGCCGGCCAACCTAACAGGAACACCCAACCGTGCCAAATCAAACGCCACATTGGAAGCACAACCGCCCAGATTTAATTCAATCTTGTCCGTCGTAACAAGTTCTCCCTCATCAGGAAGATGACTAATGGGCCAACAAGCAATATCAGCAAATAAAATTCCACAACAAAGACAGGTCATAATAAAATAGATCCATTAAAAAAATTATTAATAGGTAACTTCTAAAAACTAATATTAGGAGGAACGCAGGCGTCTCGCCTGCCCTGTTTTTTACAAAAAACGCCTAAAAATGCGGTCGAAACAACCGCGTTCCTTCTAACAATAAATTTTTACATTAGGTTTTTAGAAGTTCCCAACAGTTAAAACAAAAAATTCAAGTAATCATTCACACCAATTGCTATGACGAAATGTAACAAATATTTTGTCATAAAAATTGGCGGGAACGATTATACCAATTACACTTTAAAATTCGTTTTTTATTTTTTGTTGAAATATGTTACCGTTTATTCCTTCATATCGGTTAAAATATTTCGTAATATTTCGCCCCAACGGGGCAACCAGCATGAGCGTAGGGCAACGCCCTACGTATGGTTTTTCTCTTGAAAATAAAGCCCTGAAAGGGCGAAAGCCTAACGATGATAATCATTTTCAAAACCAAAATAACACTATTGCTGCCGCCCTTACAGGGCTTTGGTGTTTTAATATTTTTTCTGTAGGGCGTTGCCCTACGCTAATGCTGATTGCCCTTTCAGGGCGAGTTTAGTTTAAAACGAAAACCGAAATTTAAAGTGTAATGAGTATACAAACATACTAGAATACTTAATTTCCGCACAGTTATTGATGACAATTACTCAAGAAATCACTCAAGAATCAGTTCGATTTTTTCGAGTGTTTTTTGGGCAAGTTTTGCGCGGTTATTTTTTTCCTCGTTGCCGGTCGAATCCTTGACGGTTTTCAGCAATCGGACAAACATTTGACCTTTACTGGAGAGAGAGTAACGAATATCACTTCGCAATCTTCCGCCGCCGGTTTCAAACCAGGGACTGCTCATTGGTTTATTTTCCAATGCTAAAATCGATTGGCACGCCGCGATAAAATCTTTACCGTTACCACTGACCGATGCCGCAAGTTTTTTCGCCAACTGACTCGAATCCGATTCGACAATAAATTGGGGAATTTTTTGGGCTTCCTTATTCCAGTCGGCGGGAAACATGCCGTACAGCGAATCCGAGGTCATCGCCCAAGGCCGATCACAATCCTCAATCACTTTTCCCGTTACCGTAACTTCGTTATCACCGTGTTGAGCAGTAAATTTTGGCGGTTCACTTTGCGGCGATTCACTTTGCGGAGTGTAAATTGGTTTCGCATCAACTTTGTTCGGTGTTATTTTCGGAGGAACGTTTTGAGGAGTAGGAATAGCAGTAGCAGGAATAGAATGAACGGAAGTACGTGCCGTTAAAGTCTGAGCAGAGATTAAAGTCTGATCAGGGATTGGATTATTCACTGGTATCTGGTCTATCAGTTTTTCCAATATTGGTAACCAAGCCGATGCCGCCACATCCGGTCTATCCAATACTTTGCTATCCAATACTTTTTCGGCAAGGAGTTTTTGTGCAACCGGCGTGAGTTTTACAAAAGTTCGGGAAAACCCTTCAAAATTTCCCGACTCGAAATAATACAGTGCCAGTTTTGTGTACAATTCATCTTTATCATTGGTCGAAACGGATTGTGTTACGAATGTTCTCGTTTCAGTAATGACGTTTCCTGCCGAATCTGTTCGTTTGACTGTAATAATGTTTTGTTTTAGCGGCGGGTTTTGTGCTGATGGTAAATTTTGCGGCGGTTGCGGAGGAGAAATAGTTTCTTCTTCCTCTTCCTGAATAAGGATTTTCGGTTGCGGAATACTTTGTGTTGGTTGCGGAACGGAAAACGATGCTGCCGGTTTCAATTCGGTATTTGCGGTTTCTGTTGCGGTTTCCGTTACGGTTTTCTCTGTGGTTTCCGTTACGGTTTGCTGAACCGTTTGCGGCGGAGCGGGAGCGAGTTTGGGCTTGCCGGGGTCGCGAGTTGCTACTTCGACAATTCCTTTCAAATCATCAGGATTGACGTTGGAATCGGTTACCGCAATATATTCACCATCCTTTTTCGCACGGGAAAGCAGCCAACTGAAAATATCCGCTTGTAACATTGCCGGCGTCCACGCATTATGACCGCAGATTCCGAACTCGGATTTTTTAACATTACATCCAGCCTTTTCGACACGTTCAAAATCCGATCTCGCCTGGTCAATTCCGTTATCGTCGGAACTGTAAATTGCCCAAATCGGAATCTTTTTGAGAACTGGAGATTTTTGTAATTCAACATCAGTTAACGCTCTCCAACTGACCAGCGGAACCGCAGCAGCAAACAATTCGGGGCGATATTCCAACGCCCGCCATGTTCCGTCGCCGCCGGTACTCAAACCGGATACGGTAATCCGATCCGTATCCACCGGATAATTTTCAATCACCTGATCAAGCATCGCAAACGAAAAACCAAGCGGTGAATCTTCTAACGGTTCAGAAACAGTCAACATGGTTTGGTTGTCAATTTCCGTTATTGAAACAGTTGCTTTGGTTTCGGAACCAAAGGCTGATTCATATTGTTTTAAAATTTTCTCGTTTGTTTGAGGGTCTTTCAATAATTTTGCAAGACTTTCAGGAAGGTTGTTGGTATAGGAATGAGTCCCCCAACTACCATGTTGTTGTGGTGCTTGCGGTACGAGAAGGAAAAAATCGCGTTTCTTTTCACCGGTCAGGTAAGTGATAATATGGTGCAGGTGAATGAGTTGAAGTTTGTTGTCATCACCCACTTCTCCGGCTCCGTGCAGCCAAAGAATGAGCGGGTACTTTTTACCCTTCTCAATGTTTTCCGGGACATGCAACCGATATTTTAGTACATTATTTTTATACTTTTCTTTACCGGTGTAAGTGATTGATTCTTCCTTGAAGAGCGGCAACATCGCAGGAACAACACGTGAACCGGTTTCTTTGTTCATTGTTGCCGGCTGAATGGCAATTGCTTCCAATTGTTCCTGCGTCAACGGTTTCGGTTGAGGTTCGGGAACAACTTGAGATGTTGTTTGCTGAGTGAGGGTAAGCCACGGTGCTGACGGTATTTCTTTCTGCTCTTCCTGATTTTGCGCAACAACATTATTTTCTTGCGCAACAACAACATCATTGGCTTCCAGTTTTCCAATGAAACAAAGGAACGCCAAAAAACAAACAGCCAAAAAACAAACAGCAAGGATTGAAACACGGACATTTCGTACCGTTTTCACAACAATTTTTACAATAGTTTTCATAATAGTTTTCACAATAGTTTTCATAACATTTTCTCCAAAAAGGGGACAACGCCGAATTGTTACAAACATCGGCAAAATTAAAATAAAAAACACCTATTTACATCAGGTAGGCAATCCTTCGCCGAAGGGTTTTCACCCGGGGGTTCAGCCGTGTGAAAACCCATGGCCGCATCGGTTCAATGTTTCGGCAAAACATTGCCTACCTTCTGATGACTTATGGGAATAGTTACCGATCATATTTTATTCTTATTCTGTAAACAATTTTTTCTGTCCTATCTGTTTAAGTCTCCAGCAATCGTTTTCGGTACGTTCTGCAATGTCTTCTAAAACACTCAAAATGGTTTGGTTTGTCGGTGTTATACCGTTTTTCAAGGGCGGCAAAATTTCTAAAACAATATCGTTAAAATGTGATTTTTTAGCGAGTCGTTCGTTTCTGTTCAATGAAATCATTGATATTTTTATCGGGAGATTTTGCGTCAATAATGCAAACAAAACAGTTATCGATTTTCAGAGCGTAATCGGCATAATACGGTGTTGTTTTTTTCTTACTGCCGGTTTGGATATGAACGGTTTTTTCGAGAACGATATTTTCTTTGGTGTATCCGAGTTTTTTGATAAGCGGATCGATAATGAAAGAGCGAACACTGACCTCTTTAAATTCTGGATCATCGGCAATAGTTCCTAGATCGAGATTACCAAATAACGCGGAATACACCATAGTTTTAGCAGAAAAGTTTTAGCGGAAAATAGACGGAAGGACAAAATTAACAAACCAATTCCAACGAAATTTTACCGTCGAAATTTAATTTCGCATCATTTTACGTTGCCGCATGGGAAATAACAAGCGGTCATGTTCTGTACCAGGAATTACGATAATTGTAAATAATTGTAAACATTCCTGCAAAAATAAGCAATAATCATTCCTGTAAAAATAAACAAAAAATGGTAATATATTTGTGGAATTTTCGATTAAGTGCCGGAGCTGTTATCAAGGTGAAGAATGTTCGTGTGTTTGTTCCATTAGGGACAAGATGTTGGTAGAAAATGAAATTGATTAAAAGAGGATTACGTGAGGATTACGTGAGGGGTGAATTTACAATAGGTTATCACAATAATAAAATAGAGACTGTTACGTACTATCATTCAATCACACATTTAATTTTTAACGATTATTAACATAAAATGGTATTAAAAACGCTTCCTTTTGATCGTGAATTTATTGAGAAGTTGACTGAGCAATATCCGACGCCGTTTTATATTTATGACGAAAAGACGCTTCGCCGTAATGCACGGTTATTTACGGAATCTTTTGCGTGGAACGATGGATTCAGGGAGTTTTTTGCGGTCAAAGCGAATCCCAATCCTGAATTACTCAAAATTTTGAGAACAGAATTTTTGGGCGGTGATTGTTCTAGTTTACCGGAATTACTGATTTGTGAACGAATTGGGATGAGCGGCGAAGAAATCATGTTCACCTCAAACAATACTCCGGCAATAGAATTTATCAAAGCGAAACAATTGGACGCAATTATTAATCTTGACGACTTAACACATCTGGAATTTTTGGAACATCATGCCGGATTACCTGATTTGATTTCGTTTCGTTGGAATCCTGGTGCGTTACGGGAAGTGGAAAGTGTTATCGGCAATCCCGTTGAAGCAAAATATGGTCTGACAACGGAACAAATTTTTGACGGTTTTGCTTTGGCAAAACGAAAAGGTGTTCAACATTTTGGGCTTCATACGATGGTGGCTTCAAACATGCTTCAAGAAGAATTTTTCCGTTATACTGCGAAAACAATTTTTGAACTTGCTCTGGAACTGGAACATCGGACGGGAGTTCGTGTTGAGTTTGTCAATCTTGGCGGCGGTTTCGGAGTTGCTTACCGGACAGACCAAACTCCGCTTGATATGAAAAAAATTGCCGCAATGATCCAAGAAGAATACGATAAACTAATCGCTCCAAGTAATTTGACACCAATGAAAATTTTTACAGAATCCGGCAGACTTGTTGCTGCTGAATCGGGAACGTTAATTACCCGCGTTATTCATGAAAAAAATATTTACAAACGTTATATTGGGGTTGATGCTTGTATGACCAATCTGATGCGTCCGGGAATGTATGGAGCGTATCATCATATTACTGTACTTGGTAAACCGGAATATTTAGGAGTTGGGTCTGAAAGGGTTGATGTTGTCGGTTCGCTTTGTGAAAACTGTGACAAATTTGCTGTGGATCGGGTGTTACCTAAAATCGAGATTGGAGATATTCTGGCAATTCACGATGCCGGAGCACACGGTTACGCAATGGGTTTCCAGTACAACGGAAAACTTCGCTGTGCAGAATTATTGCTTCAGGAAAACGGCAATGTACGAATGATTCGCCGCGCCGAAACACCGGATGATTACTTCGCAACTCTCAATTTATAATTCAAAACTCTCAATTTATAATTCAAAACAAAATAATTCGTCGGATATTTTGACCAAATTTTTATTACGTATGGGTTTGATTCCCGTTTTATGAAACAAATGTCACGTCAACAAATTTATACACTTTTTCTATTTATTGCTGCTGCCATACTTTTAGGTAGGATTTTTGCGGCGGATCGTGTGGATGTTCGGGAACTTCAACGGTTACGGCTTGCGCAGGTACAACCGCGATTGGAACAAAAAGAAACCGAACTCCGGCAAAAAACCAATAATGAAGAACAAATTCAAACGGAATTAACAAAAACGTATCATAAACTTGTTCGGGAAGCCATGCTCGAAAGTCCGTTTTTCAGCGGTAATGACCGAAGCCGTTGGTGTACTATTCGTGTTCTGGTGGAGCCGGACATGCGTGTTCTTCGTAAAATTACCAATAAAGATGGTTCTGAAAAATATGAATATGTTTGGTATGCTATTGATAACGTTCAGAATATTAAAGGTTGGGATACGATTGACATGGTTAAACATGAATTACCCGATCAACCGGGTCAGGCTTACCTTTATTCGAGTAAACCTCCTTTGCTCCCAACCGTTTTGGCAATACCATACGCCATCATTTATTGGGGCAGCGGACAACAATGGTCACTTGGCAATCACCCTTATTTTGTTGTCCGAACAATGTTAATTTTGTGCAATTTATTACCGCTTATTTACTGCTGGGTTCTTTTAATACGTTTGATCGAACGGTTTGGAACAACAGATTGGGGACGAATTTTTAGTGCGGCGTTTGTTTGTTTTGGGACATTTTTATCGACATTTGTTGTTACGCTAAACAACCATCTTCCGGCAGTGTTTTGTGTAACGATTTCGTTTTATTGCGGAGTACGGATTTTGTTTGATCAAGAGACTCGATGGCGGTATTTTTTCTGTGCTGGTTTTTTCGGATTTTTTGCGGTTGCCTGTGAACTTCCGGCGTTATCGTTTTGTGCCGGACTGGGATTGTTTTTGTTCTTGAAATATCCGCGTCAAACGCTGCTCTGTTTTCTGCCCGGAACGGTAATTGTTCTTGCCGCTTTTTTGGCAACAAATGAAATTGCACATCAAACCTTGCGTCCCGCTTACAGTCAACGGGATTGGTATTTTTACGAATACGAACGCGGCGGTATTTTACGCGACAGTTATTGGAAAAATCCGGTTGGTATTGATCGGGGTGAACCGCAACAATCAAATTATATTATTCATTCAACTGTTGGTCATCACGGTTTATTCTTGCTAACTCCGGTTTGGATACTGAGTTTTATTGGTCTTGGGATTTGGTTGGTGCAGCCGTTTGACAAACGGTTACGATATTTGGCATTGATGATTCTTTTGTTAAGTCTGATTGTTTTTGTGTTTTACATGGTGCAAGGACAAGCTAACCGGAATTATGGCGGGATGACTTCTGCGTTACGTTGGTTGTTTTGGTTTGTACCATTGTGGAGTGTTCCGTTGGTTACGGCAACAGATGGGTTAAGCCGGTTCTGTTGGAGTCGTGCTGTTGCCCTTCTCTTGTTGGCGGTCTCCGTAATGTCTGTAACTTATCCGGTTTGGAATCCCTGGTCACATCCATGGGCATACCAATTGATGATTTATCTTGATGTTCCGGGAATCCTAAAGTAATTCCGTTCTATTTCTAAACACCAATATTGTAACTATTCAGTAACCTTTTAAACACGAAATACATGGATTAAACACGGAATACACGGAACAAGGTAACTGTCTATTTAAATAGTCCGCAGATTGCGCAGATTTACGCAGATTTACGCAGATTTTCGTCCAGTGAATTTCGCAGAGATTCGATCTTCGCGGATTTTCAAGGATTCTTTTTTGAGAGTACGAAATAACGAAACAAACAAACAAACAAAGAGAAGAATAGATAAAAAATACAAAAAATACAAAACAT
>JAITIZ010000124.1 GCA_031279215.1 Planctomycetaceae bacterium | reverse complement strand
CCGACGCGATTGTTTTCAATGTAAAGGCAATCGGCGTATAATTGATACATTCCTGTTGCATACGCCGTGCGGACTTTCCAGATAATATCGTCAACAGAATATTTGAAATTAACGTTCGGATTAAACATATTCAGTAACAAATTTTGCAACTTGATTTAATTGAAGTTGATTTTTATGCCGACAAAAAAACAACCGGATTACTGAATTTTTGAACGAAAAAAAGAAGGTGGAAAATAAAATACTTGGTTTATAAAACAATAAATAGTCCGGTGAGTCGTTTGCAATATCATTCACCTGATGTCTTATTGTTACTATAAATAATTTCTGAATATTCTTTTCTAATTCTTTTTCCTTTCCTTTATATAATCCTGATCACGTTGAATAAGCATATTTATTTTTATCGTTACTTTTTTACCATGTAACGTTTCAATAATAACTTCATCATTTTTTATTTCAATTAGTTTTGCAATAAGATTCGTTTTATAATCATTTGTTGCCCAAAAATGAAAACCATCTTCAATAAATTTTTTTGCTGCTTTAATGGAATCTTTTGAGAATTGCCACGAAATAATAGATGGAGGTGGTATTTTCAGGTGTGTTTGATATTTTTTGTTGTGAATATTTAACTGTTTAATAGTTCCTTGCATATCTGGTACAATGGAAAATTCAGTTCCTGTCAGATTGCTCTTTACTATTACATTTAATGTATTATTGTTTTCATTAGTAATATCAACAATTTCAAGGTTATCTATTTTTTCATCAATACTTGCCAGTAAATAAATTGACCATTCCATGTTGTTGATAGGAATAGAATAAACACTAAATTCTTCATTTTTAAGTTCCCTTTCAAGGAGTTTCTTTGAATTTTCACCAGTCGTAATTTCTTTAAATTGAATTCCAAACCTTCTTGTCCAAGCTAGATAGTTCTCATTAACATTATGTGAAAAAAGATAAAATGAAGGCGACCATATTTCTGTACTTTTATCAAGCCATATTCCTCGTGTCAAGGGATCATCTGCTACTTGAACAAAAAAATAGGTTTTATTAAATTGACTAATCGCACTTCGAATACCTTTATAATCAGCAGGATATCCAATCTTGTTGAGAGCTAAATCAAAAAGAAGTGGAGATTGATCATAGGAGGCTGGAATATTTTTTATTTCTTCTTTTCCAAAACAATTGATGGTCGGGTTATACTGTTTAAACAAGTATTTTGTCCGACCAATTTGTATTTCCTTAAATTTTCTCGCTTCGTTAATGTTTATTGCATTCTTGATAGAATTAATTTCCTCAACAGCAAAACAAATGGAATAAGAAAATACTGTAGATATAATCAGAGTGAATATAAACATTAATTTTTTGAACATAAATTTTCTCCTAAATTACGTTAAGTTTATAAATGTAAAAAAACATCAATATGTTTTTTGAGTATAATAAGGCGATTTTCTAGTTACAGTTACAGGGGTTCCATATTCATTGGATATTACTTCTTGCCATTTTAAAGGTGATTCTATTTTGTCGATAATACATTCGACTTGGAATATTTTTCCGACTTGGTCCACGCCGCGGACAGCACCAATTTGTAACGTGGCAGCAGTTCGGGCTAAGTCATATCCCATTATTGCCAGCGCACTATAATCAAAATCATACAAATCGTAGATATTTGCTTGGATATGAACTTCTGTCGATTCAAAACTATTATTGGAAATTTTAAGGAATTTATATTTAATTTGATTTATAGTTGACGTATGATCTTTGATTGCAACATATAAATCAAGTGAATTGGCTCTGGAAAAAGATGCTCTGGATTCAATATATTGAATTTCATCTTTGTCATGATTCCAACAATAACAATTGAATATACCAAACATCATATAGGCTAATTCATTTTTCGAAAGTGTACCGAATTCCCGATTTTCTTCAAGTCTTTGGTAAATTAACAACGTTTTTTGGTGTTGTTCGCTTTCGTAATACAAATCTGCAACCAAAATTGCCAAACGGCGTTTCGGTTTTTTGAAACTTGCCATCTCTTCTGGTGTTGCGTAAAGTGAACCTTTTGTGTTATGTAAATTCCATGTTAATCTCGCAAGCGTCGTGGCGTTTTCCCAACCAGACACTTTTTGTTGCGCATAAAATTCTTTATCCAGTTCCGCTAACAAGTTCCAGTGTTTTTCCGCTGTTTCATAGTCTTCTTTTGCAAACGTAACTAAACCTTGTAAAAGTGTAGTATCTTTGCGTTTGGAATTCCAGTACCATGAGCAACTTCGGCGATTAAAAAATTGTCCCGGTTTCGGTTGTGATAATTTTACGTTTGTCCAACGGTCTTTGTCAACTTGCCGGATAATCGTAACAAAAATCACTGGTGTCGGCACAATATTCCGCACGAAAAATTTTTTTGGTCAATTCAAGTCGGATTTCTTCAATCCGATCCGGCGTCTGATTTCCTGTTGCAATATCACCGCCGCGATTGTTTTCAATATAGAGACTATCGGCGTATAATTGATACATTCCGGTTGCATACACCGTGCGGACTTTCCAGATAATATCGTCAACAGAATATTTGAAATTAACGTTCGGATTCGATACGTTCAGCAACACTTTTGGGTTGGAATTTTGCATTGGGTCTCCCACGAATCCTTTTCATTGACCGCTAACTAAATTTTCTTAAGGGCATCTCTAAAAATTCCGTAATATATCAGTGGAATAATTTTTTTGGTTCTATTTTCGTGGCATTTCCTTAATCTCTTATGTTTTCTTAGTCCCGCAGGGACGAGATGTGCATAACCGTAGGTGTAGCGCAGCGCAACCTACGGTCAAAATGCCCAACAGAACAAAGCCCTGCACGGGGCGAGATTATCAGCTACAACAGTCATCATCTCGCCATTGCAGGGCTTTGGAAAAGGAGGGAGTTCCTGCTCCGGCGGTTGCGCTTCGCTTCACCGCCGGTTATGCATTTCACACCCCTATACCAATTACACTTTAAAATTCGTTTTT
>JAITIZ010000033.1 GCA_031279215.1 Planctomycetaceae bacterium | reverse complement strand
AGCTGCCGCATTTGTCATAATTCCGCCTGCGATTCCGCCAATTATTCCGCCTGTCAATATTTTGCTGCCAAATATTCGCCGTGAGATTTTATTATTATCATTTTTCGATAATTCGGGATTGATAGTTTTTTTTATTCTCATTATTAAAAAGTTATTTGAGCGGTGAAAGTTGTTAAAACAGTTCACGTTTGAGCGTATCTATATCTCTGAAATTCAATTTTTCGTAGAGACGCAAGACATTGGAACTGTACAAATAATAGTCATATATTTTTTTCATACTTTGAAATTCGATTTTATTTTTGTCCCCCAAACCGAATTTTCAAGAGTGAAGAGTATATCAGTGGAATATTTGTTTTTGAGTCAAAAAATTGTCAACGAATTCGCCCCGTAGGGGCAATCAGCAATAGCGTAGGGCAATCGCCCTACGTATGGTTTGCCCTTTGAAATCAAGCTCTGAAAGGGCGCAAGCCTAAAGATCATACATAATTTTATTGCTGTCGCCCTTACAGGACTTTGGTGTTTTATATTTGTTACGTAGGGCGTTGCCCTACGCTAATGCTGATTGTCCTTTCAGGGCAATTTTAGTTTAAAACGAAAACCGAAATTTAAAGTGTGAAGAGTATAATTCCCAAAGGCTTCAAGTTCATTTTTCATCAATCTCATTTTAAAATTCATAACTCAAAAAAGTTGAAAAACGAATATTCCACTGATATATTACGTGATTCTATTTTCTTCCATCCTGAAAGAACAACATAATTCAGCCTTACCTAACGGATAGGGTTAAAATATCATACCAAACCAAAACATTACTGAATAGATACTAAATATGATTTACAGGATTTTAAATAAAAGGTAATATATCAGCGGAATTTTTGTTTTTTTGAGATCACGAAATACACGAAAACTATCTAAAAAAAACTTTCGTGTTTTTCGTGTAATTTCGTGTGTTTCGTGTTAAAAAAATTAAAACAAAAATGTCAAAATAGACAGTTACGAAAAAAGTCCACTGATATATTACAAAAAATGTAATTTATCAGTGGAATTATTGTTTTTCGCTCTTAACCCCGCTAGGGGGGTGAAATGCATAACCGTAGGTTGCGCTGCGCTACACCTACGGTTATACACATCTCGTCCCTGCGGGACTAAGAAAAAAATATATTACGGAAATTTCACTGATATATTACCAAACCTTTTTAAAATAATCTGCGAAAATCTGCGTAATCTGCGGACAATTTCAATTATGCGGCCGTTAAGAAAATGGCTGTTACTTTTTTTTTTACCATTTCCAGACGGCGGAGAGATTCACGTTTCCACCGCTTCGGTCTCCGGCGTAACCTTCCAAACCGGCGATGAATTGGAAGTTATCCTTTTGTCGGTAAATCAGACCGATTTCACCAATTCCATAACCGCCTTTGAGTGTTGGACCGTCGAAGCGTCCCACATCGTTGATTACCCCGTTTGCCTGTCCATCCAATTCGTACTCCAACGCGCTGCCCACATACCACGAGACGTTGGAGTTACGTTTTTTCGTATAACGTGCTCCCAGTGTGAGCCGATGCGAATGAATACCGTTGAAGCGGACAGTTTCGGAATAAGAGTTTTGTTCTGTTCCTTCGAGTACATCAATTTCGTTGTAGTTCCACGTGATTGTATTTCCTTCCAAATACATCCATGCGTAACGTCCGTATAAATCAACGGTTCGGCGTTTACCGATTTTCCACTGATGACTCAACCCTAAATCCGTACCATAATAGACGGAATCGGTATCATATTTCATAACGAAATCGGTATTGTGAATGAGAACATCGCCGCTATAAAATTTATTACGTAAACTTCCGCCGCGAATTGTTCCGTCGAATTGCCAACCGTTTTTCCATTGCCGCCGGAACAAGACACCGCCGCCGGTTGCGGTGAGTTCGCCGTCACCGTGAAAATCGGTGTTACGTTTAATTTCGGGGATATAATTGTACGTATTATAATCTGCATAACCGGAATCGAAGAATCCGCCCAAGAAAATCCGGCTCTGATGAATTTTTTTCTGGAACGCAAGACCCGCCTGAAACACCGAACCGCGAACCGTAAACCAAGACGCATCACTCGTATCCGCACTGTACCAATCACCCGTAATACTCACAAACGGAGTCTTCACCCATTGTGATCCATATCCATCGCTTGGATCACACGGAACGCACGGACTGCATTGAGGATCAATATCGTACAGTTTGGGTGTTGCGAGATGATTCAGGAAGGAAACACCGGTAATCCGACCTTCAGCCGGCGGAACAAGTTCTTTTGCCGGCATCACTTCAGCGGAACGAAGACGGGCTGTCAAATAATGGCTGTCCACTAACGTCTCTTCCTTATGTTCGCCGTTCAAGTCAATGATAAAGTAATATCCGCGAGTTAAACCTTGACGAGCGTAGGCAATAAAACGACCGTCGGAATCTTTATCGTTCGCTAATTGATCTGCGTTAATGAATTTTGTCTGATCATCGTTGTTATTAGTATCCGTAGCATCAATCAGATAAAAACGATCACCTGCTTGAAGCGGCGTATTTCCGAGAAAATCCTGTAAATGGACGGTGGCACCCTCAAGGTCAATCATGGATTCTTTATCAGGGGTAACAATCGTCAACAACGGAATACCGGTACCTTGAACGGCATACGTTTCTGGAATTTTCGTATCATTATAATAATCCGTATTGTTCAGATTGAAATGTAAATCACCGTTAAAGTTTACTTTGGGATTGGCGGGATTGGCGGTGTTTTCGTATGATAAATCCCATTTATTGTGTCCTTCGACATTCAGCCATGCTCCGTTTTTCAAGTCAACCGTATAATTGGGAGCGGCTAAGGTCATAGAATCGGCACTTCGAAAAACATCCGACCATAATTCGCCATAGTTGACTAGAGTTGTAAAACTATTTATATCAACAAGCGTTGTCGTACTTCCGGCGTACATTGTTATTGTACCGGAATTAGTCTCATCAACAGCACTTTCTTTGAGCAATTCCAATTCATTTTTTCCGCCCCAAATGAGTAATCCTGACGGCGTTCCGTCTTGGCGGCCAATGTCCATATTAAAAGTAAATTCGTTACCATTTTCATTATCTTGCGATACTGCAATCGGGTCAAGTAGAAAAACGTAGCCGTTAGCTTCGGACGCAATAACCAATCTCGCATCAGCAGCAGCGTAATCTTTTGTTAAATTGGTATTGTCAATGTACGGCATTGTTCCGAAATAAAATGAATTGTAACGATCAGGAGTTTCTGTATTATCTTCATAGATAGCGTTTTGGTAAAATCCGGTTGCTGCGTCTTGATTTAGGGCAGTTGATATAAGTGTAACAACATGTTCCTCATCGTCGCCAAATGGAGTTGCGCCGGTATCAATTGTAATTGCTCCATAAACTTTAGCATCGTAATCAGCAATGTTATTATTTTTCGAATAAAATTTATTTTCTCCGAACAGACTATCTTTGATGGTCATACCGCCGGCAGCACCGTAACTATAAATTAGACCGCCCATGATTTGACCATCATTTGCTTTAATTGTGTTTCCTATAAAATCAGTATTGTCGATAAGTCCGATTCCGCCGTGCGGATATTTGTCCGCAAGTTCTGATTTTGCCGAACCGGATGCGCCAATAATTCCTCCGCCATCGATCCATGTTGCAGATGTTATTTCATTGCTATTAAAAACAGAATATGAAATACTATTAATTTTTGCCAAACTATCACTTCTAACGCCGATAATACCTCCGCCTTGAATGTATCCGTCATTTGTTGTTATTTTATTCAATGTGAAAGTAGAATTAGTAATAGAGTTCATTGTTGCATTGCCTTTATCTGATCTTACACCGATGAGACCGGCACCTTCGATATTTCCATTTGTGGTGTTAATATTATTCGTTGAAAATGCAACATTGGAAATGGTCTCAATTGACGCATTGCCTTGTTCTGATCTTACACCGATTAAACCGCCGCCTTCAATTGAGGAAGCAGATATTTCTTGTATAAAAAATAATCCTTTTATCCCTATTCCTGAAATATTATTGATTCTAGCGTCACCTGCGTCCGCTTGGACACCAATAATTCCGCCTCCTTCCAAATTGCCCGTAACACTTACTGTTGACTTAAAAATGTTATCGACAATTTGATCTATTTCGGCATAAGCAGATGATTCGGTAGTGTGACCAGCACTGACCCCAATAATTCCGCCGCCTTTAAGATCACCTGTTACATTTACTGTTTTGCCTGTAAATAGATCACGATTTTCAAAAGTATTATTTGTTAAATTTTTAATTAGGGCGTGTCCTTCTGTCGAACTGACTCCAATAATTCCGCCGCCGGTAAGATCGCCGGTTGTTGTTGAAATGGTACTATCAATAAAAGTATTACCGGTTGCGTTTACGATTTCTGCATTTCCTGATTCTGAAAAAACGCCTAAAATTCCGCCGCCGGTAAGAGTATCTGCTGTTACATTGCTGGTATCAAAATCATTGTTGGTGAAAGTTTGTAATTGAGCGATTGCATTTTGCGCACGAATCCCAATCATTCCGCCGCCTTCTATTTCGGCGTTCTGACTGGCATTTGTAACTTCTATTTTTGAGTTGTTGAACGTGTTATTGTTAATTGTTCCGATTGTTGCGTAGCCGGAATCATCGGAATGCACACCAATAATCCCGCCGCCTACAAGTTCGGTTGAACTGGTAATGTTGCTGGTGTTAAAAGTATTACTTGTTACGTTTGTAATTTCTGCGTTTCCGCTCTTGGCATAAACACCGACAATTCCTCCGCCGTCAAGTGTTGTGTTTGCTGTTACCTTTGTTGTCGTAAAGGTGTTCTGGTTGAATGTTCCAATTTTTGCGTAACCATTATCATTGGAATTGACGCCGACAATTCCTCCGCCTTCAATTGCATCGGTGGTACTTGAAATAGTACTGCCGGTAAAAGTGTTACCGGTTGCGGTTCCGAGTTCGGCGTTACTGTTATTTGAACGGACACCGATCATTCCTCCGCCTTGCAACTCGTCTGTTATCGTTACGTCATTTTTTGTTAAAAATTTATTATTATTAACCGTTTCGAGAATCGCTTCGCTATTGGCATGAACACCAATCATTCCTCCGCCTTCCAATGTTTTACTTGAAACGGTAGTGTTGGTAAACTCATTGCCGGTTGCGTTTGTAATTTTTGCACTTCCATTGTTCGCATTAACACCTAAAACTCCTCCGCCTGCAATCGCATTGTTCGTACTTGAAATGTTGCTTCCGGTAAAAGTGTTACCGGTTGCGGTTCCGAGTTCGGCGTTA
>JAITIZ010000685.1 GCA_031279215.1 Planctomycetaceae bacterium | reverse complement strand
CTCTTCCGATGAAGATCGTCAGTTAATGGAAACGGAAGAATCAATTCGACAAATTGTGGACGGTGATTTTAACGAAGAGATGCAAAAAATCCGCTACGAACTCAAAAAGCGTTCCGAAGAAAATGAACGATTAACCGCCGAGAAGAAACAAGCAATTGCGGAAAAGGAGCAGGTCATTGCGGAAAAAGATAAACAAATTGCGGAACTACTTGCCCGATTAAATTTTAAGTGAGGAGGTGTACAAAAATAAACATTACAGCTGCGTGATAATATGGCACAATGTTACTTATGGATATTAGCGCAGCAAACAGAATCAGCGGATGAAAAAAGACCTTGCTCTGAAAACCACCCCGACAAGAACACACAATTCGAATACATAAACGAACAGGTTAAATCATTTATATTGGAACAATGAACCGCTTATCTCTCTTGACGCGAAAAAGAAAGAAAATAGAGGGAACTTTAAGAACAATGGAATAGAGTATCAAAAAAAGAAAATGCCAATCAAAGTTTTAGATCACGATTTTCCGCTGAAAGAGGTTGCGTAATCTGCGAACTAAAAATCAATGTTCTCTACGGACACTGTTGATAAAAATGGGCAGTTACGAAATATTACTTGTTATGCGATATTCCGCAAAATAGCGGCAACATCTTCTGTTGAGAGTTCTTTCGGATTGCCGGACATACTGGTTCCTTTCGAATCTTTTGCCAGATCAGGAATTTTTGACGAATCAATACCAAGATCGGAAAGCCGGCGTGGAACTTTGAGTAATTCACAAAGTTCTTCAACTCGGTTGATCAGTTTTTCCGTTGCAATATCATTTGATACTGTTGAATCTATCTTTAGCAACAATCGGGCAAGTCGGGCATAACGGTTTGAGCAAATTTCGGCGTTTGTCCGAAGTGTGGAAGGCAACATCAACGCACAAGCCGCACCATGCGGAATTCGGCAATGGACTCCGAGTGCCGGAGCAATTCCGTGAGCCATACCAAGTCCTGCATTGGCTAACGCAATTCCCGAAAGCAATGCGGCATGAGCAATTTTGTTTCGGGATTCCAAATCATTCGGTTGACGGACAAGTTTGGGTAATGCCTCAAAAGCCAATGGCAATCCTTGTTCGATGAGTGCATCCGTAACAGGTTGGTGACGGCGGCTGACATAACTTTCGAAAAGTTGTGTAACCGCATCCATACCGGATTCCGCAGTAACCTTCGCCGGACAGTGCAACGATAATTCAGGATCAATCAAAACCAAACACGGCATCATCCGGTCATCGCGAAGACTTTTTTTGAAGGGCGGTTGGTAAGACGAAATAACTGCATTTTTGGTGGCTTCGGCACCAGTGCCGGCTGTTGTTGGTACGGCGATAAGCGGCAACGGATTGGCTTCAAGTTTTAATCCGCAGCCAACTCCTTCAAGATAATCCCGAACCGGAACGTTTGGTGTTTGCGTTAACAATGCCGCCGCCGCTTTACCAAGATCAAGAGCCGCACCACCGCCAATTGCAAGAACAAAATCATACGGAAGTAAAGAATTTCGTAACCGTTCAACAAGCCGGTCAACATCTGCGGTTTCCGGTTCATGTGAAATTATTTCCGTACTTAAAATTGAAATACCGGATGTTTCGAGATCCGTGATAAGTTGCTTGATAAAACCCAGTTTTTCCAATGTCCGTGAACCGATAATAAGAATGGCACGCTCACCCAACGGCTTTGCCAAAATCCCTATTTCACGGCGGCAACCAACACCAAAAACAATTTTGTGCGGAAAAAGAAGATTGTATGAATTTAACATCAGATGCCTCATAATAACTCAATTTTATTAACCGCTCGAATATATCGTTCAAATAGTCGGTAGATTACACCGATTTTCGCAGATTTTTTGTAACTATTCCATTGAATATTTATTTTAAATATGGGAGGTACGAAATGTACGGAAAACGATGTTTCATACCCGCAAAAAATAATCATTGAAAATCAGTGAATCTCTACGTAAATCTGTGTAATCTGTGAACGAAAATAGACAATGACTTTCCAACATCTCTTGTCTAAAAATCATAACAATCAACAATTTTCCCGAAGTAAAGCGTATGGAAATCACCGATAGGATAACAACTCTTGACAATAGATGGAGTAATTTCATTAGAATTGAGCGGTGTTTTGTACAAAATTTGGCATTCATAATGAAAACAATCACCATCAATAACTGGTGTAATAATTTTTTGTGCAGGTTTTGTAACAAGACCGGCAGACTTGAATTTATCAACATTCCGTCCTGATGTTGAACCGCATAATGTTAGGGCGGAATTAAACCGATCATCTTTCGGTACGCTAACAGTAAAATCGGACGCCGTCTCAATCAACTCAAACGTAAATCGGCTCGGACGTACCAACACCGTAAAAACCGGTAACTGCCACTGAACCCCAATCAATCCCCAACCAATAGTCATTGTGTTGATTCGCTCGCCATTCTTGACCGTTAAAAACGCTCCACTCTTGAGACGTTGCAAAATTTGATCTAAATGTTCATTAAATTGCATTGAAAAATATCCTCACTCTTTAATTGATTGTTAATAACATTTGAATACATCCAACTATTCAAATGTTAATTTTGTTGACCACAGAAAATCAAAAAATAATATTAGGTATTATAACTACTTGACCGCAAATTGAAAATACCCCAATATTTAAGACATGTGTTCCCAACTGCCCTTTCTAAACTTTTTGTTTTCTGTATCAGGAATTACTGAATAATTACAATAATTTTCGTAATCTATCAGTGGAATTATTGTTTAAGTTTAAAAAGGTCTTTTCGCCCTGAAAGGGCAGAATAATAGTTGAGAGTGGAAAGTTGAGAGTGGATAGTGTCGCAAGCGGATTACTACCCAAACGGTAATCATTCCGCATGCGACACTATCCAACACTCTCAACTCTCCACTCTCAACTATTATACTGCCCTTTCAGGGCGAAATGGTGTGGTCTCACTTCAGGGCGTAGGAAAAAGATCATGGCGAGGCAAGCCCCGCCGTTAACGACAGAGGTTTACCCCGTAAGAGTGATTACAAAATAAAAATTCCACTGATAGATTACAATTCTTTTTTTATTTTTTGTAATTGCAAATATTGTCAATAAACGTTGAAATATTTTTTAATAAATACAACTGGATTTTTAGGAAAATATCAATTTCGTCAAGATTGGAGTAAATCAATCAATTCTTCTATTGACAATTTATTTGTTTGGTCGGTACCTTCGAGTA
>JAITIZ010000661.1 GCA_031279215.1 Planctomycetaceae bacterium | reverse complement strand
TAATTTTGTGTGTGGCGAGAGCCCCACGGGTATAACACCCCAACCGGAAATATTTCGGATTGCGACACTAACAACTCACAACTCTCCACTCTCAACTACAGTATGTTGCCCTTTCAGGGCGTAGGAAAAAGATCATGGCGAGGCAAGCCCCGCCGTTAACGACAGATGTTTACCCTGTAAGAGTGATTACAAAATAAAAATTCCACTGATATATTACAAAAATTGGAATTGTTTCCGGCATGTTATTGCCTAAAATCTTAATTATTTATTTTTCCTGTTTTTATTGAGGATTGATTTTATGAGTACAGGATCGAATGTTGTTGTTGAAACGAGAAACTTAACTAAAGTTTATCGGGATTTTTGGGGACGTCAGAAAGTAAGAGCATTAAAAGCTCTTGATCTTGAAATTCACCGCGGTGAAGTTTTTGGACTACTTGGTCCCAATGGTTCAGGAAAAACAACTACAATTAAATTATTGCTTGGGTTGTTGTTTCCGACAAGCGGTGATATTTTTGTTCTTGGCAAGTCGGCAACCGATGTTGCCAAAAATGAAAAAATCGGTTATTTGCCCGAAGAATCTTATTTGTACCGGTTTCTGAATGCCGAAGAAACTCTTGATTTTTATGGTCGTTTATTTAATATGACCGGAGCGGTTCGGCGTCAACGTATTGCCCAACTTATCAGCATGGTCGGGCTCGAATCCGCACGGAAACGGCAATTGCGCGAGTATTCAAAAGGAATGTCGCGGCGTATTGGTTTGGCTCAAGCTCTCATCAATGACCCCGATCTGATTCTTCTTGACGAACCAACCAGCGGACTCGATCCCATCGGAACCCGGAATATGAAAGACCTAATTCTCGATCTCAAACGTCAAGGGAAAACTGTTATCATGTCCTCTCATCTTTTAGCCGATGTCCAAGATGTTTGCGACCGAATCGGTATTCTCTACCAAGGAGAACTCAAAGAATTAGGACGCGTCGAAGACCTCTTGAAAATCGTAAACGAAATCGAAATTCGTGTCTCCGGGCTTAGCGATAATGCTAAAAACCAAATTATAAAAATCATCGAAGAGGACAACGCTCAACTCATTTACAGCGGTAATCCCGCAACAACATTGGAAGATTTATTCCTTCGTATCATCGAAGAAAGTGAAGCCCGGCCAGGTCGGCGTGTTCGCGGCGGTTGATTCGTAATCGTTACCGATTTAATGTCTTTAATGTTGACAAAATAGACAGTTACCTTTACAAATTAGTTAGATAGTTGCCTTTTCGTAATCGTTCATCGGAATTTTTGTTAAAATGAATTTCTAATAACCAAGTTAAACGGCGGGTTTTACCCCCGCACTTTGTGCCTAAAATCAACAGTGCGGGGCAAGCCCAAACCGTTAACGCTCGGTAAATTTGAGTTTTTAGAAATTCCCTAAATAATACTGAATTACGAATTTTTGTGAAATGGTTGGTCTTTCAATCTCTTAATATAATAATTATTTAATCTTGTGTTAGATTGTTTTATGAATATTCCGGCTTATTGTTTTTTTAGCCAGATTTTTCAATGCCAGATTTTTCAATGGGATATTGCGGTCATCATTTTGGCGGCGTTCTTGGGCATGACTGCGATTAGCGTCTGGCTTTTACGGAAGCAATATCGTCTTCTTCATCTGTCAGGAATCTGGTTATTATTCCTAATTATCATTATTGTCGGCAGTTGGCAGGTTTACAATGAGGAATGTGTACTTCGTGAAACATGGAAAAACATGCTTTACGATATGACAAACTCATTTACCAGCACAACGGAAATAATGGGACATGCCCAAATTTCATCGGAAACTTCCCCGGAAACTTCATCGGAAATTTCGTCGGAAACTTCGTCGGAAACTTCGTCGGAAACTTCATCGGAAACTTCATCGAAAACTTCCCCGGTAAATCCTATTTACCAAAATATCCATAATCTCTACACTCAATGGTGTAAGGAAATTCCGTTTGTTGCCCGTGTTTACACATTGCGGCTCCGAAATGATAAAGCGGATTCTGTTTCTTGGGTTGTTTGTTGTGAAGCCGATGTTAATAAAAAACCTCGAATCGAAAAATTGGAAGAAACCGCCAAAAATCTCTTACAACCTTGTAATGAATGGTTAGAAATTTATCGTAAGGGATTTGATGGAAATATTGCAATGAACGAAAATGTCCGTTCAACACAATACGGTAATTTTACAACAATAATTGCTCCGCTACGCGACCCCGAACATCCAGAGTTTGTCGAAGCCATTTTGGGCGTGGATTTTCATGTTGACTCATGGAACCGGATGAGTGGACAAATCCGATGGGCATCGTTACGATTTCTGATAATATTTTTGGTTTTTTATCTAACGGCGGTTTATTTGATTGCGGTTCTTTATCGTACCGTCTCGCAATTCACAGCAGCCAATCAAGACCTAATTCATGCCAAAAAAATTACTGATGCAGCCGCCAGAGCAAAAAATGATTTTTTGGCAGATATGGACCATAATATTCGAACTCCAATAAATGTGATTGTTGGATTTACAGATATTTTGATGTGCCGTCTTCTCCAAAGCGGTTTTGTCCAAGAGTGGGAGGAATCCAAAGGAATTTTGGAAATTATACAAAAAAATGGTCAGGATTTATTGATAATTATTAACGATTTTCTTGATTTCTCTCGGATTGAGGCTAATTTGCTCCAGATTGAATCGGTTCCTCTGTCCCTCAAACAATTGATTGATGATATTGGGCAAATGGAAATGCCTAATATTTCGGAGAAAAAACTCGATTTTTCTATCCAATACAAAGATATTCCGGAATTGATAATGGGTGATCCTATTCGATTGCGGCAAATTCTTATCAACCTGATTGATAATGCCATTAAATTTACAACACAGGGAAAAATTGAAATTCATTGTGAAGCTTCTTTGAGTCCTAATTCGGAAACGTCGATTACTTCAAGCAAGATAAAAAGCAAACGTCATTCTTATCCCGAATCAATAATACTTAAAATCAGTATTCTTGATACAGGTATTGGTATTTCCCATGAACAAATGGAATATCTTTTCCAACCATTTGCGGTTGATCATTCTTTGACGCATGAATTTGGCGGTACTGGGTTGGGGCTTAGTATTGCCAAACGGTTGGCTCAATTGATGGATGGTAATATTACGGTAAAAAGTGAACCCAATATCGGTAGTGTTTTCACATTGACATTGCATACCTATTTACCCTCGAAACAAGAATCCGCAATTACTGCGGAAAAAAAACGTATTGAAAAATCTACCGACGAATTGCCTTTCAAACTTCCTTCGGATGTTAGCAAACCGGTTAACAACGGGGAACCGGAAGATACGCCGGAATTTAAGCCGGATTTTAAGCCGGATTTGCCTTTGAAAAATGTACGTATTCTTCTTATAGAAGATATGAAGATCAATCAAATGGTGATTTCCGCACAACTCCGTAATGCCGGAGCTAAAGTTGAGATTGCCGACAATGGAGAATTAGGAATACAAAAAATCGTTCAAGATATGGATAACGGTCTTTTTTTCGATATTGTTTTGATGGACATGCAAATGCCTGTCAAGGATGGTTACGAAGCAACCGCACAACTTCGCACACAAGGTTATCATCGCCCAATTATTGCGGTAACTGCACACGCATTGACTGGCGACCGTGAAAAAACAATTGCTGTCGGTTGCGATGATTACATCTCTAAACCGGTTGATAGAAAAATTCTTATCAAAGTGATCAAAAAATACCTGAAGTAGTTGCAAGGTAACTGTTTATTTTAATAACCGCTTTTATGAAAGGTCAATTTTATGAAACGAATTGTATCGCTCGTTGGTGTTAGTCTGTTTCTGATTGTTGTTGTTGTTGCAAAAGTAGTTTCGGCAACAGAAATAGTTGTCCCTGATTTAGGCAGTTGGACACTTTCCGGTAATGGAAAACCGATTGATTCCAAGACTCTGGAGATAACCGGTACCGGCAAAGATTCCGGCGAATGGCGGAGTCAACCTCTTAAACTCCAACCCGGCAGATTTTATCGTTACGCCGTTTCTCTGCAAAGTACAGATACTTCAGGCGGTTGTTTGCCTTGTGGTTTTGCCGGTTTTTCCCGCGATTATTCCGCACAACAAGAGAAGTGGATTGACGAATCGTTTTATTTCCGGCTTCAAGATAATGTTTCGGAATCATCGCTTCGTGTTGGTCAATGGGAATCGAAAGGGACGTTTCAATTTCGTAATATAAAACTTGAAGCCATAACTCCGGTTTTGAAAGAATTTGATTTTCCGTTCGGAAAAATAAAACTCAGTGAAGGTGAAACGATTATGAGCGGAGCGTACCGTTTCAACGTCAGATTTCACAAACAAAACACCAATATTCATCAGCCGCTCTTCTATTCAAACACCGGATTCAATTCAAACCGTTGGTGTTTCAACAATGGCAGTACGGTTCTTTACCGGTTTTCGTTACCAATTCTATTCGACGCCGCAACTGTTCAACTCAATGTTTGTTATCATAACAGCGGTGAAGGTATTGTTGAAATTAGCAAGGACGGTAAAACACGTTGGACAGAACTTGGTCGGCTTGACAAAACCGAAACTCGTGAATTTATTGTTCCGCCAATAGCGTTTCCGCTTGAAACCGTGTATCTGCGGATTCGCGGTCTCGAAAAAAGTAATTTTCAAATTGATTCCCTCAACTTTGAAGCACCGCTTGTCAAGAGTGATTCATTGGACGTACAAAAAATAAACGCTGTTGGTGAAACACTTTTTGCAACATTCACAGGAACAACTGCCGAACCAATGGACGAAATTGTTTTGACGGCAGATAACAAAATCCGTATCGGAAAAGAATTATTTCCGCTCAAAATTTCCGCAACGCCCGGAGAAACCGAACAAAAGTTCACCGTTGGTAACAAGAATTACACACTGAAAACAAAAACACATCCATTACATCGAAGTGATTACGGTTACGCTATTTCTGCTTCGGAAATTGCGGACATTTGGTGGAGCGAAGCCGATTGGAAAATTTCACGCGACCGAATTTCACCGGATAAAACAACCGCAAAACCAATACAAATTTCTGCTGCGAAAAACGATGTTGAAGGATTTCAGGTTGTTGTCCGCCCGAATGATAAACCGATCAACGGATTAACCGGAACCGTAACGGAATTAAAAGGTTCTAGCAGTACAACGATTCCAAAAGAAAACGTTGAGATATTGTACTCTTATTATCATTTTGTTCATTCGCCGACGGATGCAACCGGAATTATTGATTATTGGCCCGATGCACTTCCGCCGTTGGACAAACCAATTAATATTGAAGCGAATAAAAACCAACCGATTTGGGTGAATGTTAAAATTCCGCCGGAAACTGTTTCCGGTGATTATACCGGTTCGCTTCGGCTTCAATCGGCAGATGGTACGTTGAATGTTGAAATTCCGTTTACTGTTTCCGTTTGGAATTTTGTGTTACCGAAAGAAAATCATCTTGAAACCGCTTATGGTTTTAATCCGTGGTTGGCGGCGCAATATCACAACGCTAAAACAGACGAAGATCGCCGCCGTGTGACGGAAATGTATTTACAATGTTTTTCCGATCACCGAATTAGTATTTACAACCCGACTCCGTATGATCACATTAGTATTAAATGGTTACCGAAAGAAAACCCGCCGCATTGTGAACTTGATTTTTCACAGTTTGATACGGAAATGAGTCGTGTTTTGGACAAATTCCATTTTACGAATTTCAACATCGGAGTTCCCTGTCTTGGCTGGGGTACGTTTCATGACCGGACGCTGCCGTCTATTGAAGGTTTCAACGAAAACACGCCGGAATACAAAGCGATGATTTCCGACTATCTCGGGAAGTTACAAAAACATCTCGAAGAAAAAGGTTGGCTCGATAAAGCGTACGTTTATTGGTTTGACGAACCGGCCCCGAATGATTACGAATTTGTTGCCAACGGTACGGCGAAACTTGAAACGTATGCTCCGAAACTTGCCCGAATGATTACGGAACAACCGACCGAAGAGTTTGTTGAAACGTTAAAAAAAGCGGGAACATCCATAAATATCTGGTGTCCATGCAGTCCGGCGCAGCATACCTTTGAATCCGGTATTGCCGAAAAACTCATGGAAAACGGTGTACGTTTTTGGTGGTATGTTTGTACCGCTCCAAAGGCTCCTTACTGTACACTTTTTATTGACCATCCGGCAACAGAATTACGGGTTTGGCATTGGCAAACATGGCAGCGGAATATTTCTGGAACGTTAATTTGGGAAGCAACTTATTGGCACAGTAATTCAGCATTTCCGAACAGTTTTCAAAATCCGTATCTTGACCCAATGGGTTATGTGAACGGTTATTCAACGCCGCCCGGTACCAAACTGAAATGGGGCAATGGCGATGGGCGTTTCATTTATCCGCCGCTTTCCGCTGCCGTACCGGAGTTGAATGACGGTAAACCGAATTTTGAAAAACCTGTTACGAGTATTCGCTGGGAAATGATTCGGGAAGGAGTTGAAGATTACGAAATGTTGTATTTGTTGCGCGATTTGTTGAAACAGAACGGCGATAAACTTTCCGCAACGGAACGTCAAACGGCGGAAGAATTACTGACGGTTCCCGAATCAATTACGAAAAAAACAATATCCGTATTTACAATTGATCCGCGTCCATTACTGAAACGCCGTTCCGAAATCGGTGAGATGATCGGAAAACTCAATTCATTTTGAATATTCCCAATTATCGATTATGCAAATTTTTGTTCACAGATTACGCCGATTTTCAGATAGAGACGCAATGTATACCAATTACACTTTAAAATTCGTTTTTAATTTTTTGGGAACTTCTAAAAACATCAGGAACGCAGTCGTCTCGACTGCACATTGCCTATAAAAAGTGCAGGCGAGACGCCTGCGTTCCTAAAAAAATGAGTTTTTAGAAGTTCCCTTTTGTAATTTTTTAGATAAAAACGATAAATAAATTTTTGTAATATATCAGTGGAATTTTTGTTTTTTATCTTAGCCCCGATAGGGGCGTCAGTATTTTTTACTGAATCGCCCGCCCCAACGGGGTGGGGCTAAGTTTCCCTTCCCACCCCAACGCCCTGAAAGGGCAACGGGAAGATGATTAAATAACGAACCGTTTAA
>JAITIZ010000646.1 GCA_031279215.1 Planctomycetaceae bacterium | reverse complement strand
GGTTCTATTTTCGCGGCATTTCCTTAATCTCTTATGTTTTCTTAGTCCCGCAGGGACGAGATGTGCATAACCGTAAGTGTAGCGCAGCGCAACCTACGGTCAAAATTATATTAGTTGATAGTTGATAGTGGAGAGTGTCGCATGCGGAATTATTGCCGTTTGGTAGTAATCCGCTTGCGGCACTCTCCACTATCAACTATTATCGGCTTTGGAAAAGGAGGGAGTTCCTGCTCCGGCGGTTGCGCTTCGCTTCACCGCCGGTTATGCATTTCACACCCCTACCGGGGTTAAGAGCACAAAATAAAAATTCCACTGATATATTACAAAAATTTATTTATCGTTTTTATCTAAAAAATTAAAAAAAATAAAAAACGAATTTTAAAGTGTAATTGGTATAACTGCCTATTTTGTTTTCGATTTAACGAAATCAATCATTCGGTAAAAGAGTATCAAAATAGATACTGACCCCAAGCGGCAGTTTTTAACTGTGAGAAATATTCTCTTTTCGTAATCATCTTGACATTTTTTTGTGAGATGTAAAAATAGACAAATTCAATTTTGTGATTTGTTTATTTTCCTTCAACGTGATTTAAAATCGATATGGAATCTCCAAAAATTACACGTGCGTTAATTAGTGTTAGTGACAAGATGGGACTTTCTGCGTTTGCCAAAGGTTTAACAGCAGCCGGAGTTGAGATATTTAGTACGGGCGGTACGAAATCTTACCTTGAAAATGAAGGGGTTAATGTTCGCGATATTGCCGATTATACGGGTTTTCCTGAAATGATGGGCGGGCGGCTTAAAACACTTCACCCGAAAGTTCATGGCGGTATTCTCTGCCGACGTGATAATTTGGAAGATATGAACGCTTTGGCAGAAAATAGTATGCAAACTTTTGAACTGGTTGTTGTCAATCTTTATCCGTTTGAAGCAACCATCGCAAAAGAAGGAACAACCGAAGAAGAAGCTATTGAAAAAATCGATATCGGCGGTCCTACAATGATTCGTGCTGCGGCAAAAAATTATCAGTTTGTAACAGTTGTAACGGATCGGGAACAGTATTCTAATGTTTTGGAGCAGATTCAAAAAACCGGACGGACAACACTTCAACTTCGGCAAAGTTTGGCACGCGACGCCTTCACAATGACCGGAAATTACGATACTGTTATCTCGCGTTTTTTCAATGAACGGCTCGAAGGCGGAGATTTTCCGGCAACACTGACTTTGAAACTGCAACGAAGCAGTGTGTTACGATACGGAGAAAATCCTCATCAACAAGCGGCTGTTTATATTGATTCCCGATCAAAGGTTGCCAATGTTGTTGCTGCCAGACAACTCAATGGTAAAGAACTTTCTTATAATAATATTCTTGATCTTGATGCGGCATTGTCGATTGTTCGGTCATTTGAAAAACCGGCGGTATCTGTCATTAAACACAATAATCCCTGTGGTTGTGCTGTTGCCGTACAAATAGTTGATGCGGTTCGTAAGGCAATGGCTGGTGATCCGTTAAGTGCGTTTGGTTCTGTTCTTGGATTTAATCGAACACTTGATGTTCCTTCCGCTGAAGTTTTGGTAACACCAGGGCTTTTTGTTGAAGCTATTGTTGCACCGGCTTTTGATCCGGAAGCTGTTGAAATTTTGACAACCAAACCGAAATGGGGAAAAAATGTACGTTTACTCCATGTCGGCACACTCGACCACAAACCATCGCGTTGGGGGTTGCGTCCGCTCGAAGGCGGTGCCTTGCTGCAGGAAACAGATACTCAACCCGATCCGGAAGAACAATGGACAATTGTTACGGAAAAGAAACCGGAACCGGAAATCATCAATGATATTCGGTTTGCTTGGGAAATTGTTCGCCATGTCAAATCCAATGCGATTGTTTTAGTAAAAGACGAAATGTTACTTGGTGCTGGAGCAGGACAAATGAGCCGTGTTGATTCTGTTGAAATTGCCATCAAAAAAGCAGGTAACAGAATTAATGGCAGTGTGTTAGGCAGTGATGCATTTTTTCCGTTTCCTGATTCGATTGACCGTGTGGCGGAACACGGAATTTGTGCAGTTATTCAACCCGGCGGTTCCCGAAATGATGCGGAGGTTATCGAAGCGTGCAATAAACACGGTATTCCCATGATCTTCACCGGACGACGACACTTTAAACACTAATTAGTAGTGGAGAGTTGATAACGGAGAGTATCGCAAGCGGAATTTTATAATTGTTATGGTTATAAGTAAGCTCCGCTTGCAAACAAACTCTTCACTATACTGTATCCCGTAATAAAAAGGTCTTTTTGTAATTGAGTAGTATTGTCAAACCTTTGCGGTAAAAATAGGTCTGCCGTAAAATGACGCAATGCAAAAAACAACCGATTTATAACAGGATGAAAGTATATTATCATTACCTCTTTACTATCAATTCTCCGCTATCAACTCTCCACGACCAACTCTCCACTACCAACTATCAATCATGTTTTTTGAATTTACCCATCCGCAATATTTATTTGGTTTAATTTTTATTGTGGTTCTTATTTGGGGATTCCGTTATTCGCTGATTGATTTTTCGAAATTGCAACGTTATTTTTCGTTAGCGGTTCGGGTTGTGATTCTGATGCTGATTGTGTTTGCTCTTGCCGGATTGACTTTTATGTTGCCGACACACGAGAAAATGCTTGTTTTTCTACTTGATCAAAGCCGAAGTATTGATGCCGCCGCAAGCGAAAAAGCGCAACAATTTCTCGAAACAGCTCAAAAGATTGCCGGAAAAACACCAATTCATGTGGTTACTTTTGCCGCCGATTCACAAATACAACATCTTGAGTCTTTGGTTTCTTCTCCTTCTAATATTGTTCGGGAAACTATTGACGGGTCTGAATTATCGAACACTAATACGGCAAGTTCTGAATTATTGAACACCAATGCGACGAATATTGTTGCGGCATTAGAACCGGCGTTGGCGTTAATTCCGCCGCATTATGTTCCGCATCTTGTTCTTTTGAGTGACGGTAATGAGACTGCCGGTGATATTTTAACTACAGCAATTCGGGGCGGTGTTGCAATTTCTACGGTGCCGCTTCCCGCCTCCGCTGAACCCGAAGTCCAACTCACTGATCTTAAATTGCCTGTTCAAGTTCGGCAAGGTGAACCGTTTTATCTTGATATTGTTATTCAAAGCAACTATAACACCGAAGGTACGATTACACTGTATAAAGATTCTTTTAAAGTTATTGAAGAAACAAAACCGCTCAAAATTGGCGAAAACATCTTTCGGTTTCAACAATCGGCGGATGACCAACGTCAACAGGAATTTTCAGTTACGGTTGTTGCTCGCGGCGATACGATTCTGGATAATAATCGAGCGGCTCGGTTGTTGTTTACCGGAGGAAAACCGCGTGTTTTGATTATTGATACGGAACCCAAAACAATACGTGATCTTGTTTCGGCTCTTCGAGAGCAAGATATTGCAGCGGAAGTTCGACCGCCGGAAGGTGTTCCTAAAACATTGAAAGAGCTGGATCATTTTGATGCGGTTCTTTTGTCGAATGTTCCGGCAACATTGTTGACACAAAGTCAAATGGAATTATTGCGCACTTATTTAAGTGATTTGGGCGGCGGTCTAATGATGCTTGGCGGAGAACAATCGTTTGGGCTTGGTGTTTATCATAAAACGCCAATTGAAGAGATATTGCCGGTTCGATGTGATTTTGAAAAGGAAAAGGAAAAACCTTCTCTTGCGATCAGTCTTGTGATTGACCGTTCCGGTTCGATGGGCGGTCAAAAAATGGAACTTGCCAAAGATGCCGCCAAAGCAGCGGTCGAACTCCTTTCACCGCGTGATTTTGTAACGGTTATTGCATTTGATCATGAAAGTTATGTTGTCAGTGCTATTCAAAGTGCAGTTTCAATCAATACAATTAACGCTGCGATTTCTACTATTGAAGCCGCTGGAGGTACAAATATTTATTCCGGTTTGATTGATGCATACGAACAACTCCGGCGAACTTCAGCGAAATTAAAACATGTTATTTTGTTGACTGACGGACATAGTTCTCCTGGTGATTATGACGGAATTGTCCGGCAAATGGTTAATGATCAGATCACGGTTTCAACAGTTGGGGTTGGCGATGCGGATAATGAATTACTCAAGATGATTGCCCAAAATGGCAAGGGACGGCATTATTCTTGTAACGACCCTCAAGAAATTCCGCAAATCTTTGCGAAGGAAACGATTACCGCCGGTAAGTCTGCAATTCATGAAATACCGTTTGTTCCGGTAATTGTAACACCGACGGAAGTGTTGGCTAATATTGATATTGAAACGGCTCCGCCTTTACTGGGTTATGTTGTAACACGTGCGAAACCGGCCAGCCGGTTTATTTTAGCAACACAAAATGAAACAGGAACCGGTGATCCGTTATTGGTATGGTGGCGTTATGGACTTGGGATATCGGCGGCGTTTACTTCTGATGCCAAGAGTCGTTGGGGGGCGGAATGGTTGACTTGGTCGGGCTATCCAAAATTCTGGGCGCAGGTGATTCGGCAGATCATGCGCCCATCCGATCAACAAGGTTCAAAACTTGAAATTCAACAACATTCCGGCGTTGTCCATTTAACATTGGATGTTATAGACGAAAACAAAAATCAATACATTACCAACGCAACCGGTCAGACAACAATAATTTATCCAGATTTGAGCAAAGAAGAAATAATGTTACAACAGACAGCGCCGGGGCGTTATGAGGCGGATATTGATTTTGTGGAAACCAATCGTCAAGGCGGTTATCATTTTCAAACGGTTTTGGGGGTGGGCGAAACGAAAATTGTAAATCAATCGCGTGGCGTGATGGTTGGTTACCCGGAAGAACTGCGTCTGAAACCGACAAACAACGATTTATTG
This sequence comes from Planctomycetaceae bacterium, assembly GCA_031279215.1. Lineage (GTDB taxonomy): Bacteria > Planctomycetota > Planctomycetia > Pirellulales > Thermoguttaceae > WRKP01. The sequence continues at coordinate 736 of JAITIZ010000646.1, read as the reverse complement.
CAACAGATTGCGGAATCAACCGGCGGATTATTTAACCCGAAGCCGGAAGAACTTTTCCAACCGGATCTAACTCGTACAGTATGGCGGGCAATACCATTTTGGTCTTATTTATTAACGGTTGCGGCGGGACTTTTTGTTCTGGACGTACTCTTGCGCCGACTCGACTTGAAAAGATTTCGTAAAAAAATTAATGAATAATGGGAACTTCTAAAAACCAAGTTAACAGCGGCGGGCTTGCCCCGCATTGTTAGACTTAACCAATAAAATACGGGGTGAACCCCATCGTTCAACTATTTTGTTGAAAACAAAAATGGAAGTAATCTATCAGTGGAATTTTTGTTTTTTGCTCTTAACCCCGTTAGGGGTGTGAAATGCATAACCGGCGGTGAAGCGAAGCGCAACCGCCAGAGCAGGAACTCCCTCATTTTCCAAAGCCCTGCAAGGGCGAGATAATAGTTGATAGTTGATAGTGGATAGTTGATAGTGTCGCATGCGGAATTATTGTCGTTTAAGTAGTAATCCGCTTGCGACACTATCCACTCTCAACTCTCAACTCTCCACTCTCAACTCTCCACTCTCCACTCTCCACTATCAACTATTATCTCGCCCTTGCAGGGCTTTGGGAAAATTGGGGAATTCCTGATCCGGCGGTTGCGCTTCGCTTCACCGCCGGTTATGCATTTCACACCCCTAACGGGGTTAAGAGCAAAAAACAAAAATTCCACTGATAGATTAC
>JAITIZ010000626.1 GCA_031279215.1 Planctomycetaceae bacterium | reverse complement strand
ATCATTGATTCCTGTCGGCAAAACCGATACGTAATCACAATTACGCGGATCAAGCGGACGCGAACCAAGTTTAATATCTGCTAAAAAACGCTCCACGACAAGATCACAAGCAACATTCCAAATCAATAAAGAATGACGTTGATCAATTTGTGTATCATTAGGATCAAGATGTTTCAAATTAAACCGCGCCAGATCAAAATGTCCCATACCTAAATGAAGCAAACAATGGGCGATCAAATGCATCCATTCATTCGGTTCCGCATCACGACTCGTTGAACAAAGAATAGTACCGTTACGATATACTTTTGCGTAACCATCAAATCCATATTTCTTGTCAAAAATTGTAACATTACGAAGTAACGGATAAAAGATCGGATGTTCTGACAACATCTCAAAACCTTGGTTGAAATGCCGGACTTTTATATCTTTTTCTTCCGGTATTTGTTTTTGTTTATGTTTTCTGGTCATTGTTTTCTCCTATTTTCCCGATTTCTTTTCGGCAAGTCTGGGCAAATCCCGCACCAACTCCACCATGAACCAATCCGGCAGTAACGATTTTTCATTCAGATCGTCCGGTGCGGCGACGGTCATTTGTGCAATCTCTAAACTAATATTAGCCAAGTCCCGCATCATGGCTTTTGCCCGCAAACTGAGTTCGATGGTATGAGAAGAAAGTTTACTTTTATCAGGCGGGAGTTCTTTGATAAGTTGTGTACGAAAACTTTGTGCAAGGAAATAAAGAGCGTCGCGGTCTTCCGGTTTAGAAGGCCAATGCTGTTCGCCTTTGATGATTTGGGCAAGAGCGTAACGGTTACGGATTTGTTTTATAAAAGCACGAAATTGAACTGCGTGTTGTGGTGAAAGGCAACCTGAAACAAGAATCTCAAGTTGTTTGTCGTTGATCGTATTTCCAAAACTGTGAAGTGCGTCCGAAAGAATATGCCATGATCGTGGTGTTGAGAAGGGTTCTTCAGTTTTGGGTGGTTGCCGCCAAAGGTGATCCGGTCTCAAACCAATGTACTCAAGAATGGATTGATGAATACCGTTTGCGCCTGCCCATTCGAGCCAATCACGCGGCGAGGCAATCAGTTCGATATGAAACATCCTGTTGATCAACGCCGATGACATGGGTTTGACGATAGCATTATCTTGAGCGCGGTTGCCTGCACCGATAACAATAGAACCATCGGGTAGAAAATATTCACCAATTCGGCGGTCATGGATAAGACTGTAAAAACTTTTTTGAACTTCCTGTGAACAGGCATTGAGTTCATCCAGAAAAAGACAATAAGGTTTTTCTTGTGCAATAATTCTAGGCGGACAAAACGTACTTTTACTGTCGATGATTTGTGGTACGCCAATGATGTCTTCCGGTGCCAGTTGACTACCCAAAAGAGACACACATGAAAGACCAAGTTCCTCGGCGAATTGTTCGACCAATGAACTTTTACCAATACCCGGCGCACCCCAAATAAAAACCGGACGAACAACCGCTACATTAAGCAGTACATTCATAAGTTCCTTTTGACTTACTGTTATTGAAATATTCATGATTAGCCTTCCGGCAGTTATTCGATTGATGATTGATAGTTGAGAGTTGATAGTGGAGAGTGGAGAGAGCCGCAAGCGGAATTTAACCGGAATGGTTATAAATCCGCTTGCGGCACTATCCACTATCCACTCTCAACTCTCAACTAAAAGATTACCAATTTTTCAAATTTTGGATTTAACCGCGAGGGTGGAATTTTTTATGAATTGCTTTGAGTCGGGTCATGTCAACATGTGTATAGATTTGTGTTGTAACAATACTAACATGTCCAAGCATTTCCTGAACTTGGCGCAAGTCGGCACCGCCAGCTAACATGTGTGTCGCAAAACTATGACGCATGGTGTGCGGACTAATTGTTGAAGGTGTTCCCACACGAATTGCATATTTTTTAATAAGTTCCCACATCGCTTCACGCCGGATTTTACGCCCCTTGTAAGAAAGGAACACCCAATGAGGAACCCCTTCCGTGCCCCGATCCGAATTTTCCTCATTGGAAAAACGGAAAACACGCCAATGTTCAACATTTTGACTGCGCCGCAGAAGAGTAGAACGTTCTTCCTCTACCCAGTCCTGAAATGCTTGAATAGCACGAGCCCCAAGCGGAACAATCCGCTGTTTATTGCCCTTGCCGGTACAAAGACAATATCTTTCCTGTATGTGAATATCTTGAAGTTTGAGATTGGTCAGTTCGGAAACACGACAACCCGTCGCATAAAAAAACTCCAAAATCGCACGATCACGCCGCCAAAGTTTATCAATTTCCGGTTGGGGAGCACGAAGCAGGTTTTCCACCTGACCCGGTGAAAGAACTTGCGGCATCCGCTCCCAAAGTTTTTGACTGCCAAGTAAATCAGCATTGTTGGCATGTAAAACCCCCTCCAATTGCAAATACCGGAAAAAAACCCGAAGAGAAGTAATATGACGTGCAAGTGTTGATGGGGCAAGATGTTGTTTGTCTAACCAATTGACGTAATCCGACAATAAAGGAATATTAAGACTATCAATCGCCCGATTACCCAACCAACGGAAAAAATGCTCCATATCACGCCGGTAAGCCGCAACCGTATTGGCCGCTAATTGGGCTTCACCGGTAATGTACTTCAAAAAACCCTCAAGCCAAACCTGGCGTGAAGGTGAGGTCTCTATGATTTTAAGATTCAATCGACGACGACGTGAACTGTATTGCATCTAGGTAAATAAGTAAAAAATAAAAAAATGTGTGTGTTAATCTATCCGTGAAATTTTTGTTTTTCGCTCTTAACCCCGCTAATGAGTTAGGATCAAAAAACAAAAATTCCGCGAAATAATGACTCCAGATGATAAACAAATAGAATTGCTGCTGAATAAAGCCTAAAAAACAAGTTTTCCGCTAAAATATTACTCAATCATATTTTATCTCATATTTTATCTCATATTTTATCGGCGAAAATAGAAACCCGATCAATACTTTACCTTGCTATTATTTGTTTTTTTTAATATTTCAACGGAATTTTCGTTAATTTGTTCCTATGTGCTCACTAGGAAATATTATGAAAAAGTAATATATCAGTGAAATTTGTAATATATCAGTGTAATTTTTGTAATTTTTGTTTTTTGATCTTAATCCCGCTAGGGGTGTGAAATGCATAACCGGCGGTTGCGCTTCGCTACACCTACGGTTATGCACATCTCGTCCCTGCGGGACTAATAAAACATTAAGAGATTTAAAAAAATTTCACGAAAATAGGACCAAAAAAATTATTCCACTGATATATTAACTGATATGGTAACTTCTAAAAACTAATATTAGGAGGAACGCAGGCGTCTCGCCTGCCCTGTTTTTTTACAAAAAACTCCTAAAAATGCGGTCGAGACGACCGCGTTCCTTCTAACAATAAATTTT
>JAITIZ010000602.1 GCA_031279215.1 Planctomycetaceae bacterium | reverse complement strand
ATACTTTTCAGGAATTTTTCTGATTATTTCCCATTTTTGTTTTTAATTTTTTTTAACACGAAACACACGAAATTACACGAAAAACACGAAAGTTTTTTTTAGATAATTTTCGTGTATTTTGTGAAATTTAGTGTATTTCGTGTTTAAAAATTTTTTGTGAAATTTCGTGTGTTTCGTGATCTCAAAAAAAACAAAAATTCCACTGATATATTACTGTTTCTAATATTCTTCCTGAAGATTCCATAAGATAAACAATTATTATTGAGATTACCATAATTTTTTTATGCGGGGTGATATTTTATTATCAGATTATATTGAATCATTACCTGTGTTACCGTGTCGTCCACGAACGGGACACAAGGGAACTTTTGGTACTGTTCTTGGTATTGGCGGGTCACGGGGTATGGCGGGGGCAATGGCATTGGCGGGGCGTGCCGGGCTTGTTTCTGGGGCGGGTTTGGTGCGATTAGCGGTTCCTGATCCAATTCTTGAAACGGTTGCCGGATTTTACCCGGAGTTGACAACATTACCTTGTCCTGCGGATGACAAAGGGCGTTTTGGGCAAACTGCTTTTGAATCACTTCTTAGTCACATTACGTCAGTAACTGCGATTTTTCTTGGTCCTGGTTTGGGGCGTTCCGATACAATAGATTTACTTATTCCGTTGTTGCTCCGTAATATTTTTTGTCCTCTTGTTGTCGATGCTGATGCGCTCAATGCATTGGCATCGTTTGGAACAGAACCTCTTGACCGGTTTTTCCAATCTCTTAGTAACAAAAATATAATTCTCACACCGCATTCCGGTGAATTGGCGAGGTTAAGAAGACAACCAACTTACGGTGAAGACAATAAAGAATCTCAAATGAAACGAATTGTGATTGCCAAAGATTTTGCCGAACAACATGGTGTTGTTTTGGTTTTGAAGGGTCATGAAACTATTGTAACGAATGGTAAAATTGTTGCGTTAAATCCGACCGGCAATCCGGGAATGGCAACTGGCGGAAGCGGTGATATTTTGACGGGTATTCTGTCGGCATTACTTGCTCAAGGATTGGTTCCGTTTGATGCGGCGAGAGTTGGAGTTTTTTTGCATGGTTTGGCGGGCGATTTTGCTGCTGACCGACTTGGGGAAGAATCTGTTACGGCAACTTCTATTCTTGAATCTATCCCTGAAGCATTTCAAACTTTCAAAAAATTGTCCCACTTTCCCGAAACAGTATCATATACGTAACTGTCTATTTTATTATACACTCCCCAACGCCGAACATTCGGTTTACCACCAAAGTCCCAAGAATCCCTAAATGTTCCAAAAATCCCTAAAAAAACACCAAAAAAATGAACCGTTCACCGACTACGATATTTCAGCGAATAATGAATTGGCTTGATTCTTGGGATGATTGGTTCAACCCAATCACAGTACGGGAATTGCGGGCTACAACACAGAAACGATTTGGAGGTTCAGAGTTTCTACTCTTGTTTTACTTATTTATTGCAACTATTATATGTGCTGGGATTTTATACATACCGGACAGAACACACGATTCGTCTCTTGAAGAACATGCTTTTTTGTTTTTTGTATTTCCTGCCGTTGTATCTTCGTGTAGTGTTCTGGCAGGATTGGTCCTTAGTAGTTCGTTACACCGAAGCCGATTTACAGATGAACTTTTTAGTATTGTTCCTCTTTCGCCTCGCCAACAGGTTCATGGATATTGGGCGATTTCTTGTATTTGGTCGATTTTTTTCAATTCTCTTTGTTTACCGTTTATCGCCATCGGTCAACTTATCGGACCGGCACCTTACATTTTGCTACTCATTCCGTTAGGATCGTTTTTCCTCTGTCAAATTATAACGCTTATTTTGTTATCATTTTTTGCCCGGATCAAACGAAAATGGGAAACCGTTTTATTTGTTGTTATAATGATTTATCCATTTAATGGGTTAGGATTGATTGCGGTTCCATGGATTGGTGTTATTATTTTGGCGTCGTCTTGTTGGCCAACACTTTCTTGGAATCAGGGATTTGGTTTTGTTTCACTTTTTATTTTGTTACCGGCAGCATTGTTGTTACTCGGATATATTGCGTACAAACTTGCGATTTACGGATTCAAAACTTGGCGCAAACCGTTTTGGCGTGCTTTACTTTTAAATATTGTTATTTATATCTTATTCACTATTATTACAGCGGCACTTTGGCTTGGTCTTGCGGCTTGTTATTTTTTGTAACCAATACAACACCAACAAAAATACCCCATAAGTAACTGTCTATTGTGTTTTTTGAAGTAACGATCATACTTGCGGTTAAAAATGATTGTCCAACAAAACAACCATTAACAGGATAGAGTATCGTGTGTTTTTTATCGATTTGATTTTCATTAATTTTCGTACTATTGTTCAAATTATTGTTGCAGACAGCCTAAGTTGACACGGTTATAGATTCAAGAAAATTCCGTAACAATCTTTTGCCGATAATGGTCATAATACTTTCAGGATGAAACTGAATTCCTTCGAGCGGAAATTCTTTATGTCGAACCCCCATAATTTCGTGATCATCTTCCGATTCCGCCGTAATCATCAGGTCTTGCGGAAATGTTTCACGTTTGGCAACAAGCGAATGATAACGCATTGCCTCAAACGGTCCGGTAATTCCCTTGAACACGCCCAAACCATCACTGATAATTCGTGACGTTTTACCGTGCATAATTTTTTTTGCACGAATAATATTACCGCCAAACGCTTGAACAATACTTTGATGACCGAGACAAACACCAAGAATCGGAATTGTTCCGGCAAATGTTTTGATAACATCCAACGAAATACCCGCCTCATCAGGATTACCTGGCCCCGGTGAAATCACAATACCGTCAGGACGAAGGTCATGAATCGCCGCAAGATCAATTTTATCGTTGCGAAAAACGCGAACATCGCCGCCCAGCATCCGTAAATACTGTACCAAATTAAATGTAAACGAATCGTAATTGTCAATCATTAAAATCATCGGAATTTTTTTATAAGGTGTCAAAGTTTGATGTAAAAATGTTACCACAATTTTTTTGCGGCGGCTGCTATATTTGTTACAAAATCGGCAACAGATTGTTTGGCGGTATTAGGATGTTCTTCGATAATGCGCTGAAACGCACTGCCGATAATCACGCCGTCAGCAAGAGTTCCGGCGGTGTGAACATCTTCCGGTGTTGAAATTCCGAAACCAACGCAAAGCGGAACCTTTGTTTCACTACGCATTGCGGTAATTTCTTGTTTAAGACCATTCCAATCAATTTTGTTACTGTTACCGCCGGTAACGCCGCGCCGTGAAACAATATAAACAAAACCGTCCGCACAACGAAGAATTTCGTTACGACGAACCGTGTCTGTTGTCGGAGCGATCAACCGGATAAAATGAAAACGATTGATCCTATTATTAACCGTATCGGTATTATTAACTGAAACATTTTTATTATTGTTTTGGCTGTTCGGTTGCGGAACAAACCGCATAATTTCATCGGAATATTCACTCGGCAAGTCAACACATAATACGCCGTCCGCACCGGCATTAACCGCTTCACGAACAAACGTTTCTGTTCCCATTGCAAAAATCGGATTGTAGTACGAAAAAAGAATAATCGGCAATTCATGTTTTTGCCGAAGTTTCCGTACAAATTCAATTCCGTGACGCAAGGTCATTCCGGCTTTAATCGCACGGCTTGACGCACGTTGAATTATTGTACCGTCTGCTGTCGGATCGGAAAACGGAATACCAAGTTCCAGAATATCCAAGCCGGCAACACATGCGGCGTCGATCATTTCAAACGACCGTTCCCTATCAGGATCGCCCGCCGTAATATAACCAATCAATGCCGCACGATTTTCGTTGCGCGTTTTTTCGAAAGTTTGCGTTAATCGGGACATCATTTTCCTTTCTTTTTTGTTTCATATTAAAATACAACCAACTCCATTGTCGTACCACGGGCATGACAATTTACTTTTCACGGAATTGTTCGGCAATATTAAATGTTACTAATTTGTTTTGTTTTCAATGGAACAACATATTCTCCTTACAATTACAACGGCTTCACCGCAACAAGTGCAGCAAAAACGATGTTTTTGTGAATAATATCAATTTGACGAAAACCGGATTCTTCAAGTGTTCGTATTAAAAACGCCAATGTTTCCGGCGTGTCGGAACGGTCTATGTATTCGAAAACATGTTGTTGATAAGATTGATCGCGTAACCCGCATAAATATTCGGCATAACGTTCTTTTTGTAACATCTCAATTGCTTCATTTTCATGCCGAATTAAATCAGACATCCAAAATGAACCGCCCGGAATAAGTGAACGATAAATCTGATTAAATACGTTTTTCCAACCCTGTTGCGTCCGAATATGATGAAGCGATGCCGCCGCAACAACAATATCAAATTTTTCGTTCGGTAATTCCGTTTGCGCAATATCCGTTTGAATTGTTTCCTCAACATTGAAATTTTCCGCTAAAAGCCGTTCTTTTGCTTTTTGGAGCATTTTGGTACTCAAATCCAATAATGTTAGTTTCAAGTGCGGGAGTTTCCGGGTTATTCGCAATGAAAAATTGCCCGCACCGCAGCCAATGTCAAGTAATCGTTGAGCATTGGGATACATTCGACCAATCGACGTTTCAAAAATTGACAGAATAAGCGGCGCATCCACCGAACTTGTCTGACCGGTTTGCTCATTGGAAAACCGCTCAACTTCTCCGTCAAATTGACAACGTAATTCTTCAATAGATATTTTTTCTTGATGGAACATATAAGTCTAAAATAGTTGGAATTGTTGACGCTCATTGAAACGAAATGAATGTAATAATGGGAACGTTTTTTCATTCCCGCATGGATTCAAAATCAATGTTTCTAAAATTACATGTTCCGTTTTCCTGTGATTGAATTTCTGTTTCACCATCGTAAATCAATTGTGTACGAATGAGTTTATCACCTAAAATATCTTTCAAAAATTTGAGATTATTCATAAAATCAGAGTGAAAAACTTTTCGCTGATTTTATTTCATAAGCATGGTACTGCTCGCCCAAATCTTGTAACAAATTAATCTCCTGTTGTGAATGATCACGATAAAAGTAAAGGTTACTCATTTTTCCTTCGTTAAATCGTTTTTTCAAAAATTCCAACACAACAAGATTTTCAAAAAGAGCACCGCGTAAAGGGTGTGTATTGAGTTGCTGAATAGTCTCAATACCCAATAAAAAACAAACAAGAGCGGTATCATAAAAATAAATTTTCGGCGTTTTTACTAACCGCTTGCTGATATTTTTGTAAAACGGCGGCAAACGAAAAACAACAAACGACGCTTCCAAAATGCTCAACCAGTCCTGTACCGTATGATACGAAACTCCAACCTCGCCGGATAAAGCAGTTGCTTTAAACTCCGTTCCCGTACGTCCGGCACAAAGACGCATAAAAATTTGGAATTTGTTCATATCTTTCACATTCAACAGTTGACGAACATCGCGTTCAATGTAGGTGTTGTAATAGTTACGGATAAAATCGTAAGCAGGAATATTTTTAGACCACACCGCCGGATAACCGCCATTGAGTAACAATATATTTGTATCTTCATTGACATGGTTTTGAATTTCCGCAAGTGAAAGTGGAAGTAAATGAAGGATCGAAGCACGTCCCGCTAATGATTGAGTAATTTTTTCCATCAAAACAAAATTATTACTGCCCGTAAGAACAAATTTACTCGCCGGAATTTCGTCCACAATTACTTTGATGTAAGAAAACAGATCAGGGTAAACCTGAACTTCGTCAATGACAAGCCCTGAAGAATATTGTTTCAAAAAATCTTTGGGCGAATTGGCAATCTGTGAACGTAAACTAACATCATCCAAATCAATATGATAATAATTTGGAAAGATGTTTTTACACAAGGCCGTTTTACCGGACTGCCTCGGACCAGTAAG
>JAITIZ010000578.1 GCA_031279215.1 Planctomycetaceae bacterium | reverse complement strand
CGTCTTGCCGCCTCTCGCGCTGCCTGAACTGCTGGTAGTAGAAGAGCGATTAACACGCCGATAATCGCAATCACCACAAGAAGTTCGACTAACGTAAAGCCGAATGGTGAAGATCGTAGAAGTTGTAAAAAGTTTATAGGAAATAGTTTAGAACGTGAAGACTCTCCACTATCCGTTATCAACTTTCCACTACAGAGTGCCCACCCCCCCTGGTTTACCCATTTTAACATCGGACTTTTCGCAAAAAATCCTGCGAAAATCCCTATCAAACACATTACTACATTTTTCATTGTCAGACTCCTTATTTTATAAGGTTTCATTAAAATCGTTGCGATTCGTTTGTCACAAAACAAGCGGCAAAAATAACGCAAATCGCAAACGTTTAAGTTTCACAGTTTACCAAAAAAGTTCAAACCGTCAATTAGGGTTTTCGGCTTTTTCTGAATGTTTTTCAAAATATTTTAAAAATTTGATGATATTTCAACAAAACTTCCTAGTGTTCCCATGCTGGTTGTTCATTTAGGTAAACAAAAGGTAACCAACATTTCGGCGAAACATTGCCTACCTCTGGATAATTCACCTGAACAATAGACCACAAAATGCCAAAATCATCCCCAATTTTTAACCACTTTTAACAACCAGCATAGAAACATTAGGCAATTTTTGTTGGGGCGCACAAAAATAGGGGCGCACAAGAATGCGTCCCTATTGATTTTGAGCCGGACCGTCAAATGATCAATTGACATCAATGTCCACAACAGCAACAACCACTAGTCTTTTTGCCGGTCTTCAACATTTCACGGACTCCATCAAGTTGTCCGCAACTGCCGAGTACTGTATTTTTATGAATAATGTATTCGGCGTAGGCTTGTATGAAAATTTTCCCCGGCGGGCGAAGATCGAAATTCGCCGGATCATCACGGAATTGCTCACGATGAATCGCACACCAAACTAAACGTCCATCTGTATCAATATTGATCTTGGTAACACCGAGTTTGGCAGCGGGAAGATATTGTTTTTCATCAACTCCGCTCGCATCTTTGAGTTTCCCGCCGGCATTGTTAATGCGTTCAACCCATTCATGGGGAACACTACTGCTGCCGTGCATGACCAATGGGAAATTAGCCGGAATTGCTTTTTGAATTTTTTCCAGAACATCAAAATGTAAACCTTGTTTACCGGTAAATTTGAATGCTCCATGCGACGTGCCAATAGCAACCGCCAAAGAATCAACACCGGTTTTTTCGATAAATTCTGCTGCTTGAGCAGGGTCAGTCAGCTTCACACTGCCGACAACATCTTCTTCGACACCGCCAAGTTGTCCGAGTTCCGCTTCGACAACAATATTTTTAGCATGGGCTTTATCGACAACTTTTTTGGTGATTTCGATATTTTTGGCAAACTCTTCATGGGAAGCGTCAATCATGACGGAACTGTAAAACCCGCTGTCAATACAATCATAGCACGCTTCCTCTGTACCATGATCAAGATGAACCGCAAAAATCGCCTCCGAGAATACCTCGTCCGCCGCACGAATCAATGCCTCAAGCATTCGTTTGTCGCTGTAAGAACGCGCACCGCGTGAAATTTGAATAATAAACGGGGCACTGGTTGCGTGGTCAACCGGGTCTTCGTTCTTGGCTTTTTTACCAAGATTGCCGCGAAACAGACCAACAGTTTGCTCAAGGTTGTTAATATTATACGCACCAATAGCGTATTTACCGTAAGCGTGTTGGAATAAATCTTTTGTAGTAACAATCATATAATTCTCCTGATTGGTTGGAAATGGAGCAAAAATAAATGGAACGAAAGTAATAGTTGCGATTTATTATATTCCAACAGCATAAAAACGTAAAGCCCCTGCAAAACGGTTATCCATAACCGAGTTGGTCGAGTTCGGTTTCGTCAAGACCGTGAAAGTGTCCTAATTCGTGAAGGATGGTGATACGGATTTGCCGACGAAGTTCTTCTTGGCTTAAAATTCCTTGTTCATTGACCGCCTGAGCGTAGATTCCTTGCCGAAACAAAATAACCATATTGGGAACTTGCGGGTTCCGCTCATACTTTTCGCCAAGAGCAACTCCAACAAAACAACCGCAAAGTTCTTCATCAGATTCAACCTCCATTTCCCGAATCATACGGTGTGAAGGACGGTCTTCGACGTGCAATGGGATTTCTTCAAGTAATTGCCGAACTTTTTTCGGAAGCCGCTCAAGAACCCACACAACCTGTTTGTCAAAATATTTGCGTTCGGAAGAATTCATAGAAAAAAGATTATGGAAACTAAAATTAGTCGTTGAGTAATATATCAGTGAAATTTTTGTTTTTCAACTTTTTTCCTAGTGTTCACAGGCTGGTGTGGACATTAGTGTTAATTTGGGTATTTTGGGTGGTTAATCTTTTTTTCTTGCTGGCGTATAGAGCGACGGCGGTGTCATTCCACTTTTCGACTCTGGTACTGGCAATCCATAACCCTTGTTCATGCCGCAAGGCATAATCCGGAATGAGACACCTTTTTCGTCCCAAATAATCAAAATTTTCCCTTCACATTGGGCAGGGGCGGGATCGAACCGCCGACACACGGATTTTCAGTCCGTTGCTCTACCAACTGAGCTACCTACCCTCACAATAAAAATCAATCGCCACATTTTATCAAAATTAATAACACCGTCAAGTGGTCAAACCCAAAATATAATACATCTTCTGGTAACTTCTAAAAACTAATATTAGGAGGAACGCAGGCGTCTCGCCTGCCCTGTTTTTTACAAAAAAACTCCTAAAAATGCGGTCGAGACGACCGCGTTCCTTCTAATAATAAATTTTTACATTAGGTTTTTAGAAGTTCCCTTCTAAGAATGTATTCAAATTAAAGATTTTGGAGAACGATTCCGTAGAATATTTATTTAAACACGGAATTATCTCTGCGGTAAAAAAAAATAGATAGTTACAAAAGAAACTTACAAAAGAAACTTAAAAAATTGCACGCAAACAATTACTTGCCAATAACAAAATATTCCGGTTAAATTTCCGTTAATTGACATGGCAATACAGGAACGATATAATCGTTAAATCTTTGTCCAAACCAAATTAAGCAAACAGGTAATCCTTCAGAAAAAGTATTTTTGGAGCCGGTTTGTTTCCTCCTTAAAAACGCCCTTAAAGTTGTTCTAATGAAAACCCTTTTGTCCGGTAATGAAGCAATTGCGCGAGGTGCTTACGAAGCCGGTGTAACACTTGCCGCCGGTTACCCCGGTACACCGTCCACCGAAATTCTCGAAAATATTGCCGCAAAATATAAAGAAATCATTTATGCCGAATGGTCGCCAAATGAAAAAGTTGCTTTTGAAGTTGCCGCCGGCGCGTCACTCGCCGGCGCACGAGTTATCACTACCATGAAACATGTCGGGTTAAATGTTGCGGCAGACCCGTTGATGACACTGAGTTATCTTGGTGTTGTTGGCGGATTTGTTGCTGTTGTCGCCGACGATCCCGGAATGCATTCGTCACAAAATGAACAGGATACCCGACATTTTGCCCGTTTTGCAAAAATTCCGATTTTTGATCCCTCCGATTCCGAAGAAGCTAAAGAATTTATGAAACTTGCGGTTCAAGTATCGGAAGAATATTGTACGCCGGTGATTTTACGGAGTACAACACGTGTCTCCCATTCACGCAGCGTCGTCGAAGAGAACCCCCGACAAGAATCCCAAAAATCAATTAACTTTGAAAAAAATCCGCCACGATTTGTACCAATTCCACTTTGGGCAAGGCAAATGCGGGTTCGTGTGGAAGAACGAATCCAAAAACTACAACTAGCAGGAACAAATTCACCAGCAAACAAAATCATTCGGCAAAATAAAAAACTTGGTATTATTACCTCAGGAATTGCGTATCAGTATGTTCGTGAAGTTTTTCCCAATGCGTCCGTACTAAAACTCGGTTTGCCATTTCCGTTTCCCGATGAACTGATTAAAACCTTCGCCGCAAGCGTCGAACAACTTGTTGTCATCGAAGAACTCGAAGATTTTTTGGAAGAACATATTAAATCGCTCGGTATTTCCTGTATCGGTAAATCGGTTATTCCGAAAATCGGGGAACTTTCGCCGGATGTTTTATTTGAACGGAAAAATTTAATCGAAGGTAATAATAGCAATAATAGTAATGAAAGTAATAAAGGTAATAAAAGTAATAATAAAATTATTGCGCATCAACCGGAACACCAAAATACTCTACCGGAATTGCCCGGACGTCCGCCGGTTCTTTGTCCGGGTTGCCCGCATCGCGGAATTTTTTATGCGTTGGGGCGGTTTGATGTTATTGTAACGGGAGATATTGGGTGTTACAGTCTTGGAGTGTTCCCGCCGCTCTCTCGGTTGGACACAATTCTTTGTATGGGCGGCGGTATTTCATTGGCTCATGGTATGGATAAGGCAGGGAATCCTAAAAAAATTGTCGGTATGGTCGGCGATTCGACATTTTTTCATTCCGGTATGACCGGTTTGCTCGATATTGCGTACAATAAAGGAGATTCGACTGTTATCGTTGTTGACAACCGCATCACCGCAATGACCGGACACCAAGATAACCCCGGCTCCGGTAAAACATTAATGGGAGAAACAACAAACGAAGCATCAATAGAAGAAATTGGTAAAGCCTGCGGTATTAAAAATGTACGAACCGTCGATCCTCGTGATTTTAAAACAGTAATACCGGTTCTTAAAGAAGCCACCGAATCATCAGAAGCATGGTTAATTGTCTCAAAAGCCCCATGTCCATTGCACTTACGCCAAGCATTGGGACAACCGCTTCGGGTGATCGAAGAACAATGCCGTAAATGTAATGCCTGTTTGAAACTCGGATGCCCCGGATTAGAAAAAATCGGAAACCAAATTCATATCAATGAATATCTCTGTGCCGGTTGTGATTTATGTAAAAATGTTTGTCCTGCAAAAGCAATTTGTTAAACCCCAATACCAGATCAACCCTTCACAATATTTTTCACAGTCAAAAACGACTCTTTTTGTTTATGAGTTCTTTCAAACTTGGCGATTACTTAATAAAATAAATGATGAATTATTTTCACGTTTGGAAATACCGTTTCCGGTGATTGTTACTATTGGGTATCAAACGGATTTGCGGTTTGATGTTATTTCGCGTACTTTTGATTACACTCCTGTGTTGCCGGACGGCTCCAAACCGCTTGATGAACGCGGGAGGAAAGGCGGCGGTGCCGATCTTTTCGCAAAATTCATCGAAATGAAAATTAAACCGAAAACCGAATCTTTTGTTCCGATCAACAAACAACATCAAACAATCTGGGGACATTCCTACGGCGGTTTATTCGTACTCAATACATTGTTTAAGCATCCCGAGATGTTTCAGAATTATGTGCTGCGGATCCTTCGTTTTGGTGGGAAAATGGTGTTATTTTGAAAATTGGAGAACAATTTACGGAACAAACGGCGAAAACCGGTGTTGGAACAAAAGAACATTGTCTTGCGTTTTTTGTTGGGGGCGGTATTTTGCCTCAACAACAGCAAAATAGGAATCGCTCGGATAACCGCCGTTCCATACCTCCCGATACAGCGGAAAAATTCGTAAAACGTTTAGAACCCATGTTGAAAATCGTAACGTTTCATGTTTTTGAAGATTTAACTCACGGCGAAGTATTTTCCGCTTCCATCGAACCCGCATTGAAATTTAGTTCGCAGATTAACGTAAATTAACATAATTTATCGGAACCTGTACTAAATTTTGCCCGCAGATTAATGTAGATTTACCGAAACCATACTAAAACTTAGTCAGTAATAACCCTGATTATTTTGTATTTATAGAATATTCAGTGAGTTACGAATGGTATGTTTATTAAAACCCAGTTTGTTTGTTGTTCGTTACTATTTAAGATAACGAAAATAGTTACTATCCACTATCCATTTTCAACTAACCACTCAAATTATGTCCTTTCAATTTTTCCGTCGTTTCTTTTATGAAATTCATCTTTGGCTCGGCATCATTAGCGGAATTATAGTATTCCTTATTTGCTTGAGCGGTTGTCTTCTTGTTTTCCGTGACGAAATCAATCGATTTGCTGATCCGGGCAAGTATTATGTCAGTGTTCCTGCCGAAGGGCAACGACTTCCGGTTGATGAAATAATTTCCAAACTCGAAGCGAAAAATCCGGGTATGAAAGTTACATCAATCACGATTCCCGAAAAGGCGAATCGAACAATGCTTGCAATGCTTTCACGTCCTATGCCTGAAGGAATGCGAAGCGGTGGTTCCGGCGGTGAACGCGGTCAACGTCCCGAAGGCTGTTTTGGTCAACGCGGTCTACGTCCTGATGGTGAACGCGGTGATCGTCCCGAAGGCGGTTTTGGTCAACGCGGTCAACGTCCTGTTGGTGAACGCGGTGAGCGTCCCGAAGGCAGTTTTGGTCAACGCGGTCAACGTCCTGGCGGTGAACGCGGTGAGCGTCCCGAAGGCGGTTTTGGTCAACGCGGTCAACGTCCTGATGGTGAACGCGGTGAGCGTCCCGAAGGCGGTTTTGGTC
>JAITIZ010000464.1 GCA_031279215.1 Planctomycetaceae bacterium | reverse complement strand
GGGAACTTCTAAAAACATCAGGAACGCAGTCGTCTCGACTGCACATTGCCTGTAAAAAGTGCAGGCGAGACGCCTGCGTTCCTAAAAAAATGAGTTTTTAAAAGTTCCCATTAATTATTTTGTTTTCCGTTTTTTTAGAATTTCACTGAGTAGTTCCGGTCGGTCAGTTGTAATACTTTCAACTCCCCAATCAAGAAGTGTTTCCATTTGTTTGGTATCATTGACCGTCCAACACCAAACATGAATTCCGGCATCTTTGAGTTTTTTCACTAGTTTTTCGGAAAGAATAGAATATGCAAGATCGAGAACAACCGTATCAAGTTCTTTAGAGTAACAAATAAGTGTTTCAAACAACCGGTCAGCGTTTTCTTCAACGGTTCCTTTATCTTTCAAGTCTTCGCTGTAAAGAAAAGCAACACAGATATTCGGTTCCAACTGACGGATTTTTTTAACAACATTTGTAGAAAACGAAATGATTGCTGTTTCGTTAATCATGTCGTGTTTGTAAATAGCGTCCAGTACCGGCTGTTCAATTTCGTCCATTTTGATTTCAATAACCGGATGACAGGATGTTTCTTTTAACAGGGCAAGGTATTCGTCCAGAGTTGGAACTTTTTCGTTCTGAAATTGTTTACCTTTCCAATAACCGGCATCGAATTTTTGAATATCCTCAAAATTCAATTTGGTAATATCCTGATCACCGCCGCCCATTGTCCGTTTGGCTAAGCGGTCATGGGACAGAACAATAACTCCGTCGGCAGTGGAATAAACATCACATTCTGCACCATTGGCTCCGGCAGAAATAGCAATACGGTAAGCAAGAAGCGTGTTTTCCGGTGCAAGAAACGAGGCTCCGCGATGAGCAATATTCGTCCAATATTGAATAGGCATCGCAGAAGCCGTTTGACCCAATACCGTTGAATTAAATAACGTTGCCAATAAAAGGAATGTTCCGGTCATCAATGATAATCGTAAATACATAAATTTTCTCATTAGGGTTTGTTAAAGGAAATACAGGGAATAACGGAAACAGTTTTAATTAGGAAAATTTTACCTGATTTTATCAGATTTGACAGTACAATTTAAGAGAGTTACCAAAAAATAGGAAAACTTCAAATGGATAAATAGTAACAATTATCGGTTTTTTAATTGGAATAAAACCGTTACTTTAAAAGAAAAGTTCCTAAAACGGCGCGGTGATCTGACGGATAGTTATCGAATCCGATGTCCGTTAGTTCACTCTTTTCGCCGACAATTTGCGAGTTAAGGAGTTCAACTTTTGACCCGTGAAAGAAAACAAAATCAATTCGGTCAAATACATCGCGTTTTGCCGGTAATGGTGTCCACGTATGTCCTTTATGTGTAACTTCATCAGGATATTTCGTCCGGTAACTGTCTTTCATGCCCGCTTTTTCCATGAATGCTTTTGCAGCGGGCCACGCAACAGGAATTTTGCAAATTCCCATTTTTGCCGCTTTTTCCGTCCAATCCAGACAAGACGGCTCATTAAAATCACCGGTCAGAAAAATCGGACAATCATCTTTTTGTGCTTCTTTAATATCGGCAATTGTTTCTTCTACATCGTTGCCTCGTGATTTCCACGCCGATTGAACAGCTTCTTCAGCAGTATCCAACAACGGAGCGTTACAATATGGAATACCGTTTAACTGATAAGGTTCGTAAGGACAATGAATCAAATGTAAATTGAATATCCAAACAAACAGATTGCCGTTGATTTGTATTTTACAACCTTTACCATTGGGCGATTTTTTAGCAATAGGATAACGGCTAATAATTGTACGGCTGGAATTGGCGGCGTAAGAATACCAACCCATTTCTTTGGCGATTTTCTCCGCAATGTTGTTTCCTTTTTTTGAGGCTTCCTGAATACCAACAATATCCGCCGATGTTTGTTTGATAACATTGGTTGTTTCTTCAACAGATTTACCGCCGCCAACCCAAATATTGAAACTCATCACTTTTAATTCCAACGTATTCTGTTCTTTTTCCTGAGAAAAAAGTATTGCCGGAATTTGTGCAAAAACAAATAAAGTGAACAATAAAACAACATAATTTTTCATAAAAAATACTCCTGTAAGTTATTGAATGGTTAAATAATAGAGACTGTATTCGCATTAGGATTTTACAATCAAAACCTGTAACTGAAAAGATAGGGGACTCAAGAAGTTGATAATCTTGTCTCTAAAAAAGTTGAAAATATTTCCTAATGTTCACGGGCTGGTTGTTAATTTAAGTAGATTGGTGTAGTCAAAATCAAGAGATTATGGTATTCTTTTGGGTGCGTGTTTTATTTTTGGTATTTATACTTTAATCTGTTATCAATTGGTTGTTTTTATATTGCCATTACGTTTTCGAAAGGTCGCCTACCTCTTAAATCGGGACCACTATAAATTTCAAACATTCAAAAAAACTACCAATTTTATAACAGGATAGAGTATAGTTACCCGATTACCCGTATTTACTTATCGGAAAAATCTGTTATAAAGAAAACCGCTGATGCTGTTAAACAACCGTTTGATTTGAAAAATCGGGCAACGCAATTGTTGAACAGATTAGCCCCAACCTTGAACCGATAAACAATTTCTCGTTGGAATTTTGGAATTGTTGTCTTTTCAAGTGAAAAGAGTAAAATTATGATTTATGGTAACTTCTAAAAACCTAATGTAAAAATTTATTGTTAGAAGGAACGCGGTCGTCTCGACCGCATTTTTAGGTGTTTTTTTGTAAAAAAACAGGGCAGGCGAGACGCCTGCGTTCCTCCTAATATTAGTTTTTAGAAGTTACCTTATGATAAATAAATAAAATATTTTACGATAAAATAATTAACTGCCTAGATTTATTGCCTATCCTGTTACGACATAATGAAAGAGGTTTATTGACTTGCCTTTTTTTTCCCACCTAATGTTAAACCATGCCGAAATCCGAAAAAACGAGTCTACGAAAGATACCGCCGGTTCTTGACCGGGTTCTTGCTGCTGCGAAGGTTGCGGAAGAAAATCGAGGACACGATATTTTAGTTCTTGATGTTCGGGAACTTACAAAATCGTTTGATTATTTCCTGATTGTTTCCGGTACGAGTCGGCGGCAACTTTATGCCATTGGTGATGAAATCCAAAAAAAACTTGTCGGAGAACTGGGCGATGAATGTTTGTCCGTTTCCGGTCACACAGAAGGACGTTGGATTGTTATTGACTATGGTGATCTTATTGTTCACTTATTCGAACCGGAAACCCGAAAATATTACGCTCTTGAGGAACTCTGGGGCAAGGGAATCCGTGTAGAACCGTCTATGGCAAAATAAAACCCTAATCATGTTTTATCCAATTTAAGCCGTTAAACATACCCACCCTCACTACCAATTAAAACAAAAGTTTTCGGCAATATTGAAACAGTAGATGCCAACCCGCTTCTTGGTTACCCATCTGTTTCAGGGTATTGTGAAACATTGCCGAGTTAATCACCTCCAATAGAAACCAGAAACCGCTGCCGGCAATAACCGTTGTACACTTTCCGTAATTTCATGCTGATACGCGAAATTGAAACAAAACATATCCTCACACACAGCAAATTACCAGGACTCGGTTACAGTATCAACCCGTATGTCGGTTGTCAACATGCTTGTGTTTATTGTTATGCCCGTTTTATGAAACGGTTCACCAACCATGACGAACCCTGGGGACAATTCGTTGATATTAAAACAAACAGCGCAGAAGTTTTTGACAAAGATATTCTCAAAGTGAAATCAGGAGAAGGAGCATTTATTGCCAGTGTTACCGATGCTTACCAACCGATTGAAGGGCAATACAAACTAACTCGTTCTCTTCTTGAACGTATTGCCGATTTACCGCCGGATTTACTCTATAATGAATTTGCGGTTTCTATTTTAACGAAGTCTGATCTTGTTCTCCGTGACTTGGACATATTGAAACGGTTAAAAAAAATTTCTGTCGGATTTTCTATTTCCATGATGAATGAGACGGCGAGCCGGTTTTTCGAACCGCGATGTTCACCAATCCGGCAACGTCTCGCCGCCCTGAAAACACTACACGATAACGGAATCAGAACATACGCTTTTATTAGTCCGGTTTTACCGGGGATTACCGATTTACCGGCGATTTTTGCGGCATTGGAAGGAATTGTCGAATACGTCTGCGGTGAAACATTGAATATGCGTTGCGGTAATCTGACCGATGTTCTTCATGCGCTGTCTTTGTTCAATAAAAATTTACGTCCCGTGTTCGAACAGAATATTCGCAGCCGAAGTTATTGGAAGTCTGTTGAAAGGGAATTTTATGAACTCGCCCAAAAACACGCTATTCCTGTCAATAACTTCTTTCATCATATTGACTAGTAATAGTTAATAGTTGCCGCAAGCGGATTACTACCCAAACGATAATAATTCCGCGGTTTAATGGTTTCGATTAACTCACTGCGAAACTTGGGTTAACCGGCAACTTCACTCCGATCTGTAAAGGTTAGAAAATTTTTTATATTGACATTGTATTGCGAGGCGATAAAATAACTTGTTAGACTTTATAATATCTTAACCTTTTACTATCCGTGAAAAATCCAGAAAAATTTCGGTGTTTACTATTTGAGGTATTGGGTCAGGTATTTTTGAGAAATTAAGGAAATTTTGGGTAGTTTCCCACAATCCGGTTTGAATTTTTGGAGAGAACAAATACTTCAAGAAAGCGAGGTGTTCCATGACAACACAAAAAGAAAATCTCAACAATCCGGGAATTTTTGTTCGTATTTTCGACGATAACGATTATGAAATTCGTTGGTTGAGTGGTCACGAGATTATCGAGATAGCAAACGAAGAGGAGTTGCAGGGCGGTGAACGAATTACGGCATATCTGGAACGTAAACATGTTGACAGTTACGTTCGTGAAATGTACAGTCCTTGGGGCGAATTTGAAGGTGTTGTGGTTCTTCGCAGTCTAACACTTTATGAAGCGGTTCACTATCTTGGGCGTGATGCCCGAATTTGTGCTTTTTTACGCCCCAAAATGCAGGCACTTCGTTTTATCGAAGGACTACAAAAAGGAAAAGACTGCACCGAACATCAAGTTGCTGAAGAAATTAAGCAACATCTCTCCTATTTCGACGATGATTCCGAACCCCAAATCTCTAAATCCGGGTTATACCGCGTGATGGAAGAACAACTTTTGAATATTTCCATCAGCTGAACAAACCAACCGGTTGCGGCCATTTGTGAAAGCCTTTCGGTGAAAAAAACTTTCACAAATGGACGTTTGCTTGTATTCTTCTTACATTCATCATTTTACGTTTAATAATTAAGTGTTTTGTTAAAACAATAATTGATTATTAACTTGAAAAATCCGTAATATTTTAGTGGAATTTCCTTAATCTCTTATGTTTTCCTAGTCCCGCGGGGACGAGATGTGCATAATCGTAGGTTGC
Source organism: Planctomycetaceae bacterium (assembly GCA_031279215.1). Lineage (GTDB taxonomy): Bacteria > Planctomycetota > Planctomycetia > Pirellulales > Thermoguttaceae > WRKP01. The sequence continues at coordinate 5,132 of JAITIZ010000464.1, read as the reverse complement.
GCCGCGCTGTACCTACGGTTATGCATTTCACACCCCTAGCGGGGTGAAGATCGAAAACAAAAATTCCGCTGATATATTTTACAAAAATTCAATCGATGAATGCAAGAAACACACCACAGAGAACACAGAGATTTTTTCTATTTTTGTACTTCATTGAGCAACCAGACAAGAAGTCCTTTTTGAGCATGAAGACGATTTTCCGCCTGATGAACGACATGGCTTTGGGGTGAATCAATTACTTCATCGGTAACTTCCAAACCGCGCCGCGCCGGAAGGCAATGTAAAAAGATTGCGTCTTTGCGGGCTTCTTTCATGAGAACCGCATTAACCTGATAAGAAGCAAAGATTTTTTTTCGTTCTTCTTCTTCCGCTTCCTGCCCCATACTAACCCATACATCAGTGTACACGGCATGTGCTTTTTTTACGGCTTGTGCGGGTTCTTCCGTCAGTTCAAGTTCAAACCCTTCGGTTATTTTCTTACCGATAAGTTTTTCAATTGTTTTTGGATTAAACTGGAATTTCGGCGGTGCGGCAACAGAAAATTTCATACCAAGTTTTGCCGAAATCCGAAGTAAACTTACCGCAACATTATTAGCATCTCCAATCCAGGCAAGTTTAAGACCTTGTAATTTTCCAAATACTTCCTGCATTGTCAAAACATCCGCCAATGCCTGACAAGGATGCGCCTGATCCGTAAGCCCGTTAATAACCGGACAACTGCTGTATTTCGCCAGTTCAACAACACTGTGATGAGACATTGCCCGAAACATAACAACATCAACCATAGAGCTGAGTACTCCAGAAATATCTTTGACGGATTCTCGTTTCCCGAATCCGATTTCCGAGCTGAGGAACATGGAATTACCGCCGAGTTGAAACATACCGGTTTCAAAACTGATTCGGGTTCGAAGCGACTGTTTTTCAAAAATCATTGCCAACATTTTACCCGATAAATACGGAGTACGTTCCCCTAATCTCCATTCCCGTTTAATTATTGTAGAAAGTTCGAGAATCCGGTGGAGTTCCGTAACATTAACATCGTTCAGAGTAATAAAATGACGCATCGTATTAGACCTAATATAATAATCGTAATAGATTAAATAAATGGTAATCCCAACTATATCCCAAATTAACAATTGAACCAAGCACCACAAAGTAATTGGTAAACCAATACCAACCTCTTCAACCACCCGCTCAATCCCTCTTCTCATTACCAAAGTAAAACGAGAAAATGAAAAACAAACCGATATTTTAACTTGTCAATTTGAAATTGTCGAGATGTCCGGGCATTTCAAAATAAATTGTCTAATGTTCACAGGCTGGTTGCTAAAACTAAAATGGGTAAAAATTTTTGGGTGATTTCGGTATTTTGTGGTCTATTGTTCACGTGAATTATCCCGATGTAGGTGATGTTTCACCGAAACATTGCGTCGGCAATAGCCGACTTGCCCCTGTTTCGGGACGGCAATTTGTGTTACCGAGCGGTTTGGAATACGGTTGCCTGCCTTTGGTTTAACTAAATGAACACACCAGCCTGTGAACACTAGGAAATTTTTTTGAATCTTGATATTGACGGGAGTCATGGGATCAGTTACCATATTTGCTTTATCATTTTTTAATGGTTATGCTATTTGCCATTTTGAAAGATGATTAAATTACGAACCGTTTAAAAATTGTGCCGCTCTTTCAGGGCAAAGTAGAAACGCAATGCATTGCGTCTCTACAAATAATATTAAAAATATTCCACTGAAATATTACTAATTTTATTGACACATTTTTATTAACACATTTAACACATTGAAAATCCAACTTATCCATTGTCAATGCAAACCTTACAAATACTTTTAGCAACATTTATTTTGTTTATAACAACTGTTTTACCGTTTTCTTTATTTGGGGCGGAAACAAATTCTGGAGTTAAACCGGCGGTTTTGGTTGGTTTTGATCCGCTTACCGAAGCAGAATTGCAAGAAGGTTGGATTCGCCTTTTCGATGGTGTTTCGCTTTACGGTTGGCGATTTATTGAAGGAAAATATACGGTACAACATGGTTTATTGGTAAGTGATCCGAATCAGAATGGAGTGATTTGTTTCACAAGCCGATTTGGTAACAGTATTCTGACGGGTGAACGCCGTCCTGTTGATTCGCAAGGGAATTGGACGCCGTTTACTCTTAGTCTGAAAACAAGTCAGTCTGACCGCGCAGGAATACCGGACATCACTTTGGATTCGGGACAATTTCGTAATATTAAAATCCAATTTCAGGGAATGCAACCGATTTTCGATGGTAAAACTTTAAACGGTTGGACGGTCAAAGACAAAGTCAATGCCAAAGTCAATGCCAAAGTTGAAAACGGCACAATTCGTCTGACAGGCGGTTCCGGTTCTATCGAATCCGAGGGACAATACAACGATTTCATCCTGCAACTAGAATATAAAACCGATAAACCTGTTAATTCCGGTGTGTTTTTCCGTTGCATACCAGGAGAATTAATGAACGGTTATGAATGCCAGATTTTCAACAATCCGCCGGCATCAGATTATAAAAAGTTTATTGGAACCGATACTGGAGGAATTTTCCGGCATCAGGTTGGGCGTAATGTTGCCCCTAAAGATGGGCAATGGAATTATTTGACGATTTTTGCACGAGGGGCGCAAATTTCGACGTGGGTGAATGGAATTCAAACAGCTAATTGGCTCGACGAACGCAATCCCAATTCCAATCCAAGAAAAGGACGCCGAACCGAAGCCGGAACAATTCAATTCCAAGGACATGATCCCGAAACCGATATTATGTTCAGAAATATCCGAATTGGAAAATTATAACTGTTATAGATGATTTATTCTTTGGGGAAACCGTTCAAATGTATTTTGAATTTTTCGTTTGATAAATTCTTTTCTCTCAATTTCCGTACATTCCGTGTATTCTGTGTTTAAAATAAAAATTCCGCTAAAATATTATCCAAGTTTTGTGATTAACGATAATTTTGGACTAAATTTATAACCTATTTTAGAACAGTTTAAAAATATGCCGTTTTCTTACGAAAGACTTACGACAAAATCTCAGGAAGCGTTATCTGCGGCGCAGGAATTAGCGATCAAGTCAGGACATCCTGAGTTAACGCCGTTACATTTATTTAATGCGCTTCTTAACGAAAAAGAGGGTAATATTCGTCTTTGTCTTGAAGCGATTGGTTGTCCTCTTGCTCAGCTTGACACAATGGTTGATGCGGAATTGCATCACCTACCGAAAATATCTGGGGGCGGAACTATTCCGCAACCGAGTGGTGAATTTCAGCGGGTTCTTTTTGCTGCCGGTGAAGAAGCCGAATCTATGAAGGATGATTATATTTCAACCGAACATCTTTTGTTGGCATTGGAAAAAATCCCTTCCAAAGTGAAAAACGTACTCAAACTTAATGCTTTGGGGCGTAATGAATTACTGCAAGGTATTAAGACAGTGCGCGGTAATGCGAAAGTGTCTGATGCTGATCCGGAATCGAAACTTCAAGCGTTGAGTCGGTACGGGATTGATCTTGTGGAACGAGCTAAAAAGGGAAAACTTGATCCGGTTATTGGTCGGGATTCTGAAATTCGCCGGGTGATTCAGGTTTTGTCCCGCCGTACGAAAAATAATCCGGTGTTAATAGGGGAACCTGGTGTTGGTAAAACGGCAATTGCAGAAGGATTGGCGTTACGAATTGTGGACGGTGATGTGCCGGAATCACTTAAAAATAAACGTGTTATTGGTCTTGATATGGGAGCACTTGTTGCCGGAACAAAATTTCGCGGTGAATTTGAGGAACGTTTAAAAGCGGTTTTACGTGAAGTTGATGAAGGTGCCGGTCAGATTATTCTATTTATTGACGAGTTGCACACGCTGGTAGGAGCGGGACGTGCCGAAGGCGGAAGTGATGCGGCTAATTTGCTTAAACCGGCGTTATCACGCGGCGAACTTCGGTGTATTGGCGCAACAACATTGGATGAATACCGAAAATATATTGAAAAAGATGCTGCACTGGAACGTCGTTTTCAACCGGTTTTTGTTGAGGAGCCGAGTGTTGAGGACACGATTGCTATTTTACGTGGTTTGAAAGCTCGTTATGAGGCTCATCATAAGGGTGTTAAGATTACGGATTCGGCGTTAGTTGCGGCTGCGGAGATGTCGCATCGATATATTGCTGACCGTTTTTTGCCGGATAAAGCGATTGATTTGATGGATGAGGCAATGTCTCGGTTAGCGATGGAACTTGAGAGTGTTCCGACGGAGATTGATACTGTGCAACGGCGTTTGATGCAACTCGAACTGGCAGCACGCCAACTTGCTGATGAAAACGAACCATACGCCAAAGAACGGTTACGTGATATTGAAAAGGAAATTGCCCGATGTAAGGATGAACTTGCCGAACTCCGAACTCAATGGGAAAAAGAAAAAAGCGGTGCTCTTGATATTCATCAACTTCGCAGTCAATTAGCTGAAGTTCAGTTGGAGTACAAAAATCTTGAAACACACATCAAATCAGAACAATCACAAGGAAGATTAGTTGACGAATTTCAATTTCAAAAACTATTTGAGTTGGATCAAAAGCGAAAGGCTCTTGAAAAACAAGTAGAAGATGCCGAACAATCATAACTCGAAATAACACCGGATTAGTTTGGAATTTGACGGTAATGACCGATAGATAAATAAAGGTACTTATGAATAGAGTAACGAGTTAGGCGGTATTTCACCGAAATATCGTTACCAACACGGCATGGAATACCAATTCCATTGTGAATCTGATTTATGACGTTATCCGAAATATCGTCCAATATTGTCTGTTGGAATCGAGTAATGCTCAACTGGTACACCTTTCAGCCAAGTGGTCGCCTACCTATTTCATGTTTGACGTAAGTCTTTGTATGATAAAGACTTATGAAAACATATAAGCGGCTGTTCACTGCCCCGTTCACTCCTCAAAACGGCGTTGTTCACCAGGAGCAAAAATTGATGTAAACCATTGGTTATAAATGGGTTATGAAATATTTCAATATGAAACGAAATTATTCTTTGACTGGTACAATGAACATCGACCACATACGACGTTAAATGGAAAAACGCCAAACGAAGTTTATTACCATCGTCATGCCGCA
>JAITIZ010000443.1 GCA_031279215.1 Planctomycetaceae bacterium | reverse complement strand
TATGACTTGATAAAAATCGTGTACTGTTTTACGAATCGCATCCAACTGAGAATCAAAAAGATGACTTGTAATCGGCTTATCGTACTCGTCAATTAGTACAACTACTTTTTCACCGGTTTGTTCATGTAAAAGCATTATCAATTCATCAAAGCAGTCGGGAACCGTTTCTCCTAAAAGTGTTATTTTATATCTTTTGGCAATACTGCGCAAATATCGGCACAAACTGATTTTTATTTCTTCGGGTGTGGCATGACTGATGAGTGTCCAGTCAATTCTGATAACCGGATAATGTTGAGACCAATCCCATTGGTCGTAAATATAAAGTCCTTCAAACAATTCTTTACGACCTTTGAATAAGGCTTCTATCGTACTTACCAACAACGATTTTCCAAACCGGCGAGGACGGGAAAGGAAATAAATTCTTCCTTCCATAATCATACGATAAATCGTTTCAGTTTTATCAACATACAGACAATCCGTATTACGCAATATTTCAAACGATTGTGTTCCTATCGGTAATTTTTTCATAACTTACAAATTTATAATAAGGGGGGGAAATTTTTATTTGAACCGTTATTGATAACATGGAAAAGGCAGATAATCAAGATGCGGGCGATGTTTGGGGTAAAATATTGCTTGATTGCTTGCTTTTTGATTATTTATGTAGATAGTCATGTAACCGGTCATGTAAATTGTTACGAGGAACGGCGAAATTATCGGCGGACTTTTTCGAATTGTTTATTGAGACGTTGCGGGGAAATTTTTATTGAGGTTCCCAGACGTTGTGCGAAAAGCGAAACGCGGTATTCTTCCAACATCCAACGGAATGTTGTTAATTCCGGATCGGTAATTCCGGCGGCGTTGTGAAGTTCCAACCGTTCCGTATATTGTTCCCAATATTTTTGCAGCTCCGAGGTTGCTTGACGGTCGAACATCTCACCGCCATTGCGGAGTTTTTCAAAACGGAGGGGAATTGCTTTAAAGTAACGTGGAAATTCGCAAAGTATTCGCCATGGTGTCCGAACCAAAAAACCGGGGGATGTTAATTGTTTCAAATGTTCTTTGGCATCTTGTCGGGTATTTTCTGTACGGTTTGTTTTATTTTGTTCTACAGCGAGACGAGCTTGATGGAATGATTCCAGGAGCGGAACAATCAATTTTGTGATTTCCTGTACCGCAATACCGAGTTGTTGTTTTGCCGACACGCTGCGATGTTCAAACTCTTCCTGATTACTAATCGGCCATTCTTCCAACTGTAACGCACGGGCGGCAATAAGTTGTCCTAAATCATCGAATAAATCAAATTGCGGTAACGCCTGAACATAAATTTTCAACTTATCGGCATTCGGCAGCCATTGAATTTGTGTACGGATTTCGCGTTTGTGGGCGGTATAAAAAAGTTGTTCATATTGAGGCGGTTTTTCCTGTTTTTGTAACGGGATGGTAAATTCCTTCTGCAGAATATGAAAATTGCGGTTTTCCCCAACCGTTTCGCCGTTTTCATCAAGTACCCGGATATTCATTCGCAATTCCGGCGGAATTTGTTCAATATTAAAATCCGACGGAACAACAAGCCGACCAATCAGGTGTGTAACTTCCTTACAAATCCGGTCTTCCAGATCACCTTGCCCGAATTGAATTTTCGTTGCTAAATCTTTAACCGTATCGGGAATCGGAACAATCTGACGGCGGATTTCTTTCGGTAATGATTTTAGCAAGGCGGTAATTTTTTGTTCGATTAAACCGGGGACAAGCCAGCCGAGCCGTGTTGGTTCAAGTTTTCCGAGTTCTTTTTTGGGAACGATTAATGTTAAACCGTCGTGTTGTTCTCCGGGCGCATAACGGTATTCAATACCGAATGATTCCAGCCGGTCAGGAAATGCCGACACATCCGCTGTTTCCGTACAAATATCGGAAAGCGTCATTTTCCAATGTTCTGTTGATGCCTGTTTCGCAAATTTTTCCAGAGATCGTTTGTCGTACACTTCATCGGGGATCCGTTCCTGATAAAATCGGTAACGTGCTGATTCCGGTTTGATGATATCAGGATAACGTAATTTATCTTGTAATTTTCGGGCTTCGTCAAGAATTTTTTGATTATGAACAAAAAATTCGAGATTTGTATCAATTTCCCCTTCAATGAGTGCGGATTGAATAAAAATATCCCGTGCTTCTTCGGGGTTAATTGTACCGTAATTGATACGCCGTTTCGGAATAATGACAATACCAAATAACGAAACTTTTTCGTAAGCATGAACATATCCCGTTTCACAATCCCAATACGGTTCCAAATAAACACGGTTAATAAGATGTTTTGCCAATGGTTCAATCCAATTAACATTAATTTGTGCAACTGTTCGTAAATACCGCCGTGTTGTTTCAAGACGTTCCGCAGCAATAATCCAATGAGGTAAACCGGTTGATTCTTCTGCTTCTTTTGGGTTGTTGTTTCGATTATTATTGTTGTTATTGTTATTGTTGTTATTCTGACGGCGTTGCTGTTGGTTTTTTTGAATCCCGCTGCCGGGCCACAATACAAATGTTCCGCCGCCGGCAACAGTATATTCGAAACGGTGATCACGTTGCGCAATTCCCGATAAATTACCGGCAAGAATCGATTGGTGCAGCAATTCATAAAATTTTATGGTATTGGGTTGCCGTTGTCCGATTTTCATTTTGGCATCGTGAACATATTGTATCAGTTGGAGGTGAATATCGCTCCATTCTTTCATCCGGTTAAACGAAAGGAAATTTTGTTGACAAGCTTTTCGTAACCCGTTTCGGTTTGTTTGATCTTTTACGTTCTGAAAAAAATCCCAAAGTTTCAGATAACCGAGAAAATCACTTTGTTTATCAAGAAATTTTTCATGTGCTGCATCTGCTTTATTTTGAAGTTCTTGGGGACGTTCGCGCGGGTCTTGGATTTCCAGAACGGATGCAATAATTAACATTTCGTTTAGTGTACCGTTTTCTTCCGCGGCAAGAATCATCCGACCAATACGCGGATCAACAGGAAGTGTACACAATTTCCAACCGAGCGGTAATAAATTTCTTTGATCATCAATTGCTCCAATTTCAAACAATGTTTTGTAACCATCGGTAATTGCGGCGGTTCGCGGCGGATCGAGAAATGGAAATGTTTCGATATTTCCCAAACGAAGCGACATGGTTTGCAGAATAACTGATGCTAAATTGGTTCGTTGAATTTCCGGTGTGGTGTAACGTTCACGATTTTTGTAATCCAATTCTGAGTAAAGACGGATACACACTCCGGGACCAATTCGTCCGCAGCGTCCTGCCCGTTGATCGGCAGAGGCTTGTGATATTGCTTCAATTGGTAGGCGTTGTGTTCGGGAGCGGGCAGAGTATCGGCTGATTCTTGCTGTTCCGGTATCGATAACGTAACAAATTCCCGGTACAGTCAGCGACGATTCTGCAACATTGGTTGCCAAAATAATTCGCCGCAAGGATGATGTTTGGAAAACTTTTTGCTGCTGATGAACCGGTAATCGTGCGTAAAGCGGTAAAATTTCGGTTGGATTGGTTAGATGATACCGTAATGTTTTTGCTGTTTCAAAAATATCCCGCTCTGTCGGAAGGAAAATAAGAATATCGCCGTTGCCTAATTGTGTGAGTTCTTCAACCGCCGCTAAAATTGCCCGTTCCTGAACACCGGATTCACCGGAATCGTCATCAATTTCGTCAAATTCTTCTGGGGTTCTGTACAGAATTTCTATTGGAAATGTCCGACCGGAAACTTCGATAACAGGAACCGGTTTACCGCGGTTAATTCGTTTATCTGTAAAATGTCCGGCAAAACGTTTGGCATCGATAGTTGCTGAGGTGATAATCAATTTAAGATCGGGACGGCGCGGTAATAAACGTTTCATCATACCGAGCAGAAAATCAATATTGAGAGATCGTTCGTGGGCTTCGTCGATAATAATTGTATCGTATTGACGAAAGTTTTTATCGGTTTGTGATTCGGCAAGCAGAATACCGTCGGTCATCAATTTGATAAGCGAATCGGAACTGATTTTTTCGTCAAACCGAACTTTATAACCGACAATATGACCGAGAGGTGTTTCTAATTCATCGGCAATTCGTGCGGCGATTGATCTTGCGGCAATTCGGCGTGGTTGGGTATGTCCGATAGTTCCGTTGATACCGCGTCCGATTTCGAGACAAATTTTCGGGAGTTGTGTTGATTTCCCAGAACCGGTTTCACCGCAAACAACAATAACCTGATTCTCCCGAATCTGTTCAATAATTTCATCCCGCCGCTGAATAATCGGTAATTCCGCATCGTATTGCAGATTCAGTAACGTTACAAAATGTCGGCGTTTTTCTTTGTCCATACATTTTTAGTTGATAGTGAATAGTTGATAGCGGAAAGTATTGCAAGCGGAATTATTACTGTTGGGTAGTAATCCGCTTGCGACACTTTCCACGATCTACTTTCCACTATCCGCTACTTATTGCACTTTAAAATTCGGTTTTATAAGAACAGAATTTTTGAATTTTTGTAATATATCAGCGGAATTTTTGTTTTCGAGTCAAAAAATTGTGTACCAATTCGCCCCATAGCGGCAATCAGCAATAGCGTAGGGCGTTGTCCTACGCTAATGCTGGTTGCCATTTCAGGGCGATTTTAATGAATACATACTGAAAATGAATACTGAAAACAAATACCGAAAATGAAAACCGAAAATTCAAGGTAAGAGTAATTTAAAATTATTCCACTGATAGATTACATTGAATTTGTTTTATGGATATTCTGTACGTTTTGAATAATCCGGATCTAATAATTTTGTTCCGTCTGCTGCCACGCCAACCTCGAAAACACGGAAAAGACGCATCATATCAAGCATATCACCATCAGCAAAAAGCGATTGATCGGAAAACGCTTGTCCAAGATGAGCAAACATCAATTCCCCTTCCGCCAGAAGTTCCTCATTCCGATAAGCTTGAACAGAGGCTACTCCGCCGGCTTCCCGAAATGTTTCAAGTTGAACTTTATAAGTTAAAATTTCACCGGGAACAACATGAACCTTATGAAATGTAAATTTCGGAATTTTAGCAAGAACAACTTTTTCTTTATAATCTTTGGCTTCGTAAAGAAGCAAGCCCGCGGTTTGCGCAATACCTTCAATAATGAGCGAACCGGGCATCATAGGAGCAAATTTGAAATGATCATGCAAGTGATCTTCCGCAAGCGTTATCGCCTTAACGGATTCCGCTCGTTTCTGACTTTCAAATACGGTAATGCGGTCAATCCAGTACCAATGCATAGGAAATGGACAATTGATAAATTGACAGTTGAATATCTTTGATAATGTGTTTAGGAACTTCTAAAAAAATTAAAATTTTAGGTAATTTTTTAACTGCAATATTTATGTTACTTATTTTGTATTATTTACTTTTAGGTAATCTATCCGTGGAATTTTTGTTTTTCGCTCTTAACCCCGCTAGGGGTGTGAAATGCATAACCGGCGGTGAAACGAAGCGCAACCGCCGGAGTAGGAACTCCCCCATTTTCCAAAGCCCTGCAAGGGCGAGATAATGATTGCTGCGGCTGATAATCTCGCCCCGTGCGGGGTTTTGACAAAGGATAGGAGGTTCTGATCCGTAGGTTGCGCGCTACACCTACGGTTATGCACATCTCGTCCCTGCGGGACTAAGAAAACATAAGAGATTAAGGAAATACCACGAAAATAGGACCAAAAAAATAATTCCACTGATATATTACAATTTTAGTATTTGTTTAAATATTTGCTGATTTTCAGAAGTTCCTTGAAACGGGAATATTTTGATTCCAAATTTTTGATGGTTACTGAGCGGTGTTGAGTTTTTGTTCCACAATATAACACATATCCTGAACGGTCAGAATGGTGGTCAGATTTTGAACCATTGGGTTTGTCTCAAAAGAAGAAAGATCCGCAAAGGGCATACGTTTTTTAATTTCAACAAGACCTAATTCGGTGAGTTTACCGTCTTTAACGTATTTTTCCTGAGTGTCATTAGCAATATCATCTGGAATTAGTTCTCCACGTTCGATTTTAATTTCGAATGTTTTTTCCAAACGGAAAACAATGTCCAAAAGATCAATAGATTCGGCACCAAGATCGCCGACCAATGTTGATTTTGGTGTTACTTCGTCATCGTCCACTGCCAAAGCCTCCACCAACGCATTTTTTACGCCTTCGAATATTTCTTCATTAGACGGCATATTAGTTTTCTCCTTCTCCGGTTTTCCAAAAAAATAAAGTGTTAAAAAATCTCAACACGAAAAAAATTACCCTGTTCGTATTGAATAATCTCAGTACCAGATGTTGTCAGGAAAACAGATCAGGAAAATGAGTTGATGAAAAAACCAAAGAATATACCATGAAAACAAATATTTTTTCGCTATTTATTCCAATACATGCTTTGCTTTTACCCTCAAAATCACAAACTCCATTTTTTGACATTACAACATGGAATGTGTTATTTTATCTTTCCTAACCATTTCAATCAAGCGGGGCTGTTTGGTTAATAGTTATACTCCTCATTTACTTTAAAATTTGTCTTGACGTCTTTTTTAGTATTTCTTACTATTATTCTTGTTATTTTTAGGAAACTTCTAAAAATTTTGTATTTCATCTAAATTTGTCAATCGTCCTTATTTTTTAAGGGGCAAATATTTTATGGAACAGGTTTTTAGAATCTCCCAATTATCAAATCGCAACACAATTCAATTTCAAAAATTTATACATATTCTGTACTTATGTCAACTTATATTCAAGTTCAAATAACGTTTCCAACAGAAGAATCCGCAAATCAAACGGCAACAAAACTTGTTGAAACGCATTTAGTTGCTTGTGTGCAGATTCTAAAACCAATTCGAAGTGTTTACGTTTGGAAGGGAAAACGCGAAGTATGTGATGAAATTTTAGTTTTGGCAAAAACGAAATCTGTTTTGTTTGATCGGCTTGTTGAATCCGTTTGTGATGGGCATCCTTATGAATGTCCGCAAATTGTTGCGTTGCCGATTTTTGCCGGAAATGAGGATTATCTTGATTGGATCGAAGAGCAATGTAAACCATCTTTTTAAATCACAATACTCGAACCAGAACAATGCGTTCATTGTGGAGCTGATTTAACCGGTGTTGCCGGTCATGTTGCCGCCGCACGTTACACGATTGATTTTGAAGTCAACACGGGACATATCGCCAATGACAACAAAAAATTTTGTCATCGTCTATTTTCGTCCGCAGATTTTCGCAGATTTTCGCAAATTTTCGTCCAGCGATTTTCGCAGATATTCGATCTTCTCGGATTTTCAAAGATTCTTTTTTGAGTAATATATCAGGGAACTTCTAAAAACTAATATTAGAAGGAACGCAGGCGTCTCGCCTGCCCTGTTTTTTTACAAAAAACTCCTAAAAATGCGGTCGAGACGACCGCGATCCTTCGTTCCTTCTAACAATAAATTTTTACATTAGGTTTTTAGAAGTTCCCATATACTGCCGGTTAATTTGTTGGCTAATTAAAGTCTTGGAAAAAATAAGAAAAAATAGTTCTGAAAGTCGATACATTAGTTACCTAAAATTCTGATCACTGTTGTAATTTTATCCATTTTATCAACCAACCGGTGAACGTTAGGAAAAATTTTCCAAGTATTGATAGCTTAACAGATTTTCAGTTAAGTTCTCTCTATTACGTGGACGATAAAATCTTAAAGGCTCGAAATCTTGAGCAAACAACCATTATTGGTACACAATATTGAACATTACGAACTCAGGTAGGAGGAAGGCAATGCGATTCGTTTTAGTTCCGCTCATATTCGCCGCAATTTTGGCTTTTGCGCCGACCGCGGCTCTCGCTAACAGTAATCAGGCGGCAGCAGAAAAAATTGCTGCCGGTTTGGGAGATCGTTTCCCTGGTTACGATATTGCTGTTTCCTATCAAAACGGAAAAGTTCGGTTGGTTGGTCAAGTTAGTTCGCCTGATATGGTGAATCAGGCGGTAGAATTTGTTAAACAAATTCCCGGTATCAAAATAACTAATATTGACAATGGTTTACGAGTTGCCGGAACATCAGCCGTATTATCGGCAGTTCCAACCAATGCAGCCGTAGCACCGGTTCAAGTGTCTCCGATAGAACGGAATGTTCAAAACCGTTCCGCAGGAACCGTACCAACTCCGGCAACAACCAAACATTCCATTTGGTCACCACACCCTGTAACACAACCTCAAACACAGATTGTTACTGCCCCTATTCCAATGCCGGGGCGTTCAGAATCTTCCCAAGCACTTGTTGTTCAGGTTGCCAATCACAATCCGCAACCCAATACACGTCAAGTAGTTCAGACAAACCCTAATACTGTTCCAACAGAATACGCCCAATACGCTCAGTCTTATGGACATCATTATCAGGTACAACAACAGTTAACATCCCAAGAGCAAGGTCAGGGAATTCCAACCGCTTATTACCCCGAAGCCTACGGTCCCCAAGGACCATTGCCCGGACAGTATAATCAACCCAATTTGCCGAACTATGCATGGCCCAGTTATGCCAGTTATCCCAATTACGCCGAAGTCTGTTATCCGAAACAGTATTCCCCCAAAGCGTGGCCTTATATTGGTCCCTTTTATCCCTATCCGCAAGTTCCGCTCGGTTGGCGAAAAACAACTCTCGAATGGCATGACGGTTGGTGGTGGTTAGATTTCGATGACGGAACACCTAATGGTCCTTTTTCTCCGCTTTTCCGACAACCTATACGTTACACTTATTAGTTGAACCAAGCCGTATTAACGTTGATGTATCAAGTTGATGCATCAAGTTGACCTATTAAATTGATTTAATTCCCAAGAAATTAAATCGTTAAGTATTCAAAAAAGTCCAAAGTATTAAAGGTTACTTTTAAAAAGTTGTTTCATACAAAATTGTCCCTTTGAAAAATAAAGGATAAGAACAAAAAAATTTTTCGGATTTTTTGATGAAATATTCGTTTTTTTAGAAGTTATCCAATGTAAAAAGACTTCAGAAAATAACAAGAACTATTTTTCTGAAGTCTTTTATTGTTACCAACGGAAATTTACTAAACGGCAGACTTATCAAAAAAGTCGAAAAAATCCGCAAGTTCTGCTTTCTGATGGAACGATAAGTAAGAATAGGAATGGATTCAATTCGAATCAAAACTGTAGCTGTTAGGTTACGGTAAAACATCTTAATCAAAGATAATCAATTCGTCGAGGATGGACAGATGATGAAAAAACTTGTTCTATTCGGTTTTGCCGGGCTGGCTCTTTCCGCAATCGTTACAACAACGGGTTGTCTGACTGCCGGACCGACACTTGGTATTGCTAGTATTCCTGTTCCTGTAAGTCCGTTTTTGCAGGATGGTTATGAAGACTTGGCGTTTGAAAAGGAACGTTATAACAAAGTTGCAATCTTGCCGCCGATTACCGATTCGGATCATCATGCTTTAGACCCGCCTTCGGATGATCAGATCGTACGGCAACTCGAAAAAATTCGTCCGGTTGCCGGTTCTGTCCCCGGAACAGAAACAACTTATCGCAACATCAAAGGAATTACCAAAGAACTCATTGCCGATTATGTTGATCCGCCTCGCGTAATGCCGCTCGTCGGACCCGTTCAATTACATCACGCTCACTATAAATGTACCGTCTATTTCGAAGAAACAACAAATGTCGGTTGGCCGATTCCTTACACCATCAAAAATGAAGATGCAATGGAAGTATTTTATATTGACCTTGACCATCTCCACCGTGTTGCCGGCGGACATGTCGATGCTCCGAGCATGTAATCAATTGGTAATATTGTTGTTTTGTTAATTTTGTACTAAATAATAATAAATACAATAATCTGGATAAAAATTATGTAACTGTTCACTGCCTTCACCCAAAGATAAGCAACGTTTTGTCGAAAAAAAAAATTACTTGACGTTTTATGGGTTAGTGTGTCAAAACGGACAAAATTACAGTAAGAATCAGGATTTTGGGTGATTAATACATTGATTTCCAGATACGAATTGTTTCCTACTTTTTTGTGAAAAATTGTAGGTCAATAAGTCAAGAAACATCAGGCAGGCGATTCTTCAACGAGGAATCGCCTATCTTAATTTACCGGCAAAAATCTGTAAAAATCTGTAAAAATTTACGACCTGCGAACTGATTATCCGACAAATTCCAAAATAATTAGAATTTTTTTCATTTACGAATCAAGCAAACATAAATTTCTGACGAAAAATGGAAAAACTGCTGTCCTATCCCTTTTATTTTTAAAAAAATTAGGGATAATGGTCAAGCAATTCGTTTCGGATGATGGTTCGAATCGATTAGTTGTTTTGAATGAAGTGCTTCAACTTAAAGCCTGTTTGAATGAGGAGTCTTACCGTGAAAACGACCTTGAATTTTTCTCGACAAAATGTTGAAACTGAAAAATGTTTCGGACAATCACCTATCAATTCGTTCTCAACCTGTTCTTGCTCTATTGTTGCCGCACGCGACGACGAGGCGGAGGAAGAAGAAGATGAAGATTGGGACGATGAAGACGAAGATGAGGATGATTGGGATGATGAAGATGATGAAGATTGGGATGACGATGATGAAGACGACGAAGATTGGGACGACGAGTATGATGAAGACGACGAAGATTGGGATGACGAAGACGATGAAGATGACGACGATTGGGACGACGAAGACGATGAAGATGACGATGATTGGGAAGAAGTCGATGATGAAGATGACGAGGAATTAGATGAAGACTTCGAGGAAGAAGACGAGGAATAATAAAAATTATGAAAATTCGGAATACCCGAAATTTATTGTTCTTCAACTTATTTTAACGATTCGTCAACGTCCCAGTTTTTCGATGAGTACCGGTTACAAATATCTTGAACCCCAGGCATTGGCTCGTGTCAAAAACCTTCAAATGGTTGCACGCGGTGTTGTGGAAGGTTCGATTACCGGTCTTCATGCCAGTCCCAATAAAGGGTTCAGTATTGAATTTGCCGAACATCGAGAATATGTTGCGGGAGATGATCCGCGGCATCTCGATTTCAAAATGTTGGCAAAAACAGAACGACTCTACGTTAAACAATATGAAGAAGAAACAAATATGCGTGTCCAAATTATTTTGGATGCCAGTGCTTCAATGGGATATCGGTATTCTACAGGTATTTCAAAGTTCGATTATGGTTGTTACCTGACGGCGATTCTGGCGTACATGATGACTCGGCAACAGGATTCCGTCGGTTTAACAACATTCGATACGGAAATACGGCTCGATATGCCCGCGCGAAGTTCGCCTCGTCATTTTCATGAAATGATGGAACGACTCGAATCAATGAAACCAACCCAAGAAACCGGTATTGCAAGCACACTTCACCTTTTGGCAAACCGGTTCAAAAAACGCTGCCTCATTGTTCTTATCAGCGATTTATATGATGATCAAGATGAAATTATGAGGGCGTTACATCATTTTACGCATTGCCGGCATGAAGTAATCGTATTCAATGTCTTTGACAAAGCGGAACTCGAATTTCCGTTTGAAGAAACGATTGCCTTTCACGACATGGAAACCCAAGAACGGATTCTTGTAGAACCGGATTCGATTCGGAATGCCTATCTCGAAGAAGTTCGTAAATTTACATCGAGTTATCATCAGATATGCCGCGAATCGGGTATTGATTATGTTCTGACAGATACAACCGTACCGTACGATTATATGTTGACCCGTTATGTTGCCAAACGGTTCATGGCTCAGTCGTAATAACGGAATACATTGATCTTAAACGAGAATACATTTGATATTATTAACGGGTATTTCTAAAAATTATTGGGAACATCTAAAAATCTACGAATCTCTGTAACTCTTTACGAAAATTTGCGTAATCTGCGGACTAAAAATAGATTGTTACGAAGCGTTGATATTTCTTATTACGTTAAATCAAAATAACTGCATGAAAATTGCTCATATCATTACACGTTTGATTATTGGCGGCGCACAGGAAAACACCATTCTCAATTGTGAAGACCTGATAAATGATTATGGTGATGATGTTCTTCTCATTGTCGGACCAACAACCGGACCGGAAGGAACTTTGATGGATCGTTCCATGCAAACAATTCCAACGGTCATTTTACCGCATCTTATTCGTAATATCTCGCCTTATTATGATGTTGCTGCTTATTGGGAAATTAAGCGTGTATTACGGAAATTTCGGCCCGATGTTGTTCACACACACAGTGCAAAAGCAGGAATAATTGGTCGTATTGCTGCATGGAATCTTGGAATACGTGTGGTTATTCATAGTATTCACGGGGCGCCGTTTTATCCGTTTCAAAATTATGTAGTTCGTGAATTTTACAAATATTGTGAACGTTGGGCGGCACGACATTGTCATGCCATGATTTCCGTAGCGGACGCAATGACCGATCTCATGGTTACGGGAAAGATTGCCCCGAAAGAGCAATTTGTTACCGTGTACAGCGGTATGGAAGTAAAACCGTTTATCGAATCGGAACAATACCGAAATTCAGTACGAAAACAATTCGGATTTGCAGAAAATCATCTTGTTATCGGCAAAATTGCTCGGTTATTTCATCTTAAAGGACACGAATTTATTATTGCTTCGGCGAGGTCAATTATTGAACGGATTCCTGAAGTTCGATTTTTTTTTGTGGGTAATGGTATTCTGACGGAGTATTATCGCCGTGAAATACATCGATTGGGACTTGAAGACTATTTTATTTTTGCCGGACTTATTCCGCCGGAACAGATTCCGGCAATGATTTCTGCAATGGATATTGTTGTTCATACGAGTCTTCGCGAAGGTTTGGCGCGGGTTTTACCTCAGGCACTTCTTTCGGGCAAACCTGTTATTAGTTACGATATTGACGGAGCAAAAGAAGTTGTTTTGAATGGCAAAACCGGATTCCTTATTCCGCCTCAGTCTGTTACGGAGTTGGCGGACGCAGTTATTCGGTTAGCCGAAAACCCAATACTTCGCAAGGAGATGGGAGATACCGGTCGTCAACTATTTGCGCAACAATTTGATCATCATTACATGACCCGGCAAATCCGGCAAATTTACTTAAAATGGTATGACCGTTGACAAACAGTTAAAATATTTCTTAGTGTTCACAAGCTGGAGTGTTAAATTTAGTCAAAATTGATAGTGGATAGTTGATAGTTGATAGTGGAGAGTGGAGAGTGGAGAGTGTCGCAAACGATTTACAAGTATTCCCGCTTAAAATCCGCTTGCGACACTATCAACTCTCAATTCTCAACTATTATCTCGCCCTTATCAGGGCTTTGAGGTGCGGTTGGACTTTGCCCCACCCCGTTGGGGCGGGCGATTCAGTAAAAAATCCTAACCCCCCTATCGGGGCTAATATAAAAAACAATTATTCCACTGATAGATTACCAAATAAATTAAAAATCGGTTCTCTTGAAAAGATGATTCATTTGCGGTACTATTAGTTCAAGTTTAATGTTTTTACAATATTGCGGGGCAAGCCCCGGCGTGATCTGATAACCATTCACCCTTTAACATGACCGAGCAAATCGGTATTGATACGATGACTGAAACAACATCTTCCCATTGTGATTGTTCCCGACGTGATTTTCTCAAAGGCGGAGTTCTTGCGGCGGCAGTTCCGGCGGTGAGTGCCGGAGCGTTTTATTTTGGTTACAACGCTGTACATGGACATCCGATTCGTGTTGGAGTGGTCGGAACCGGCGACGAAGGACAAGTTCTGCTGGGTGCCATCAACCCGGAATATATTGAGGTTAAATCTATTGCCGACATCCGACCCTACAACCAATACCGTGCATTTTACGGTGATGTGGCGTCGCCCGTCGCACTCAAAGCCCGAAAAGGTCTCCTCGCCGTTTATAACTGGAAAACAGAACATGAAGCACGGAAACATATTAAAGTTTATACCGATTATCGGGAACTCATTAAAAATGCCAAAAAAGATGGTCTTGACGCAATTATTATCGGTTTGCCGTTACATTTGCACGCTCCGGCTGCCGTGTACGCTATGCGTCAAGGATTGCACGTTCTGACGGAAAAATTGATGGGACATAGTGTTGCGAATTGTAAGGAGATGGCGCGTGCCGCCGCCGAAACTCATAAACATTTGGCAACCGGACATCAACGCCATTACAATATTTTGTATCAAGATGCGGTTGATCAAATTCGTCGCGGGTTGCTTGGAAACATTCATTACATCCGCGCTCAATGGCACCGGAATAATTCGCCCGGTCATGACAGTTGGCAGATGCCGATGCCGAAAGAGATTAAGCCGACCGATCTTCAAGCAGCAAAACTCGAAAATCAACTTCGCACGTTGAAACGGGAATTGAACAACGCACGCGGCACCGCTATCGAAGAATGGTCGAAAAAAGTGGCACTCACAGAAGCACAAATTGCCGATTACGTTTTGGCAAATGGAGGATCTTATCTTGGGTTGGAACTCAAATCGGCAAAAGATTACGGTTATGAAGATGGAGTGTTTAAGGGAGGCGGTGAACAATATGAACGTCCTGCTGCCGAAGAATTATTACGATGGCGGCTTTGGCGGCGAACCGGGGGCGGTTTGATGGTCGAACTCGGTTCACACCAACTCGATGCCGCAAGCATCTTTCTTGCAGCGAATCGTGATTATTATCTCGATCAAACCGGAAGTTCCGCACCGCGCGGCGAAAAGGTTCATCCGCTTAAAGTTCATGTTTCGGCAAACCGTAATATTTTCCAACTTGACCGTGAAGCAAACGATCATATCACAACATTGGTTGAATTTCCCGCGCCGGATTACAACGACAAAACTCCGGCAGGACGTAAACGGAAAATTTGCGTTCAATATTCAACTATTAACGGTAACGGTTTTGGCGGTTACGGTGAAATTGTTTACGGAACTGATGGAACATTGGTTTTGGAAACGGAAAGTGATTCGCAGTTATTCCGCAGCGGCGATGCGGGAAGTAAAGTTTCCGTGAAAGCAGAAAGTGCGGCATTGGATACACAATCCAGTGGTCCCGCTCAAACAGCGGTTGGCGATACCGTCAAAGCGGAAGTGAGTCGGGGTTATGCGGAAGAGTTGGAACATTGGGCGTGGTGTGTTCGGGTGAATCCGAACAATTCCGATCCGAAATTGCAACCGCGTTGTAATCCCAAAGTCGCGTTGGTCGATTCCGTGATTGCTCTCGTAACAAATATTGCCGCCGACGAAGGTAAAAGTATTACGTTTAACGAAAAATGGTTCGATCCTTTCGACGACGCCACACCAGAAACCGACATTCTCAAAGACCCTAGCGGTAAACCGGACTTAAATAAACAAATTTATTCCATTTAAATAATTTGTTCTATTCTATTTTCCGCTTGACCATTCGGTTTTGGTTTTGGGAATTTCTCATAACCAAGTTAACGGCGGGGTTTACACCGCGCATTGTGCCTAAAACTCAACAGCGCGGGGCAAGCCCACGCCGTTAACGCTTGGTAAATTTTGAGTTTTGAGAAGTTCCCTAAATTTCACAAAAAAGTTTTTAAACACGAAATACATTGTAATATATCAGTGGAATATTTGTGTTTTATCTTAGCCCCGACAGGGGCGTTAGTATTATAGCCCGCCCCAACGGGGTGGGTTTAAGTTCCCCCTCCCACCCCAACGCCCTGACAGGGCAACGGGAAGATGATTAAAGAACGAACCGTGTAAAATTTCCTATCGCCCTTTCAGGACTTGTTAATTAGGGGTGATTTGTTACCCACCCCGCAGGGGTGGGCTATAATCCTAACGCCCTTTCAGGGCTACTATGGTTGTTATCTACAATAATTCCACTGATATATTACCAAAAGTATAATAGATATAAGGAGGAAGAGTGACTAGGGAAAATTTTTTCCTATCACTAATCCTCCTCTTATCAGGGAGTTATCGCTTAACCGGTTTCATTCATTATTTTTTGTTTCTGAAAAACAGAGGAATCTAGAATTTTCGGAAACGTCGAGTAATGATTTTGTTACCAATACAAATTTAACGCAACTGCGCCGGAATTTTCGCAGTACTTATCGCCGAACCGTCCAAAATATGAACCGGAAATAACAACACCTTCCAAAATATTCCACGAAAGAGTTGTTTCGGGAATAAGCCAAACGCTTGTATCGTGATTGGGATTCACTTGGAAACGGCTGCCGAACTGCGTAAATTGACCGTATATATTACCGCCGGTCGAACCGCCGTACATTCCCATCAATTTTCCGGTTGCCGTAAAACGTTTGAACTGTTTTCCGGCAAACAAACCAATGCCGCCTTCAAGATAAGTCGAACCGTATTTATCCACCGTCAAATTCAATGATTGTGCACCGGTTTCCGCATAAGCGTCAACATTCACATGGGCAAGTGAAAATTCCGCACGAGACCCGATTTTCCAACCGTTAATTTTCGTAATATCCCGACCGCCGGCAAAACGTACAGAAAAGGCGTTGGTATCCGGTTTCGATGTTGCCTGTCTGAACCATGCGGGTAGGATAATCGGATCGGCATCGGGACCGGCACCGGAGAAAACAGCTCCCGGAATTACAATATTTCGTGTCATATCGTATTCGCCAAAACCATAAGCCAACGACATTTCCACAAATGATTTACGACGGTTAATCCGACCATATCCGCCGATATTGCCCCAATCACCATTGGCTTTTCCGTCTCCGGTGAGCCGATGATTGGAGTAGTTACCGAAAATGCCTAGCGTTACATTTTTACGGGTTCGTTCATATCCGAAGGACGTACCGCCAAACGAACCGTCATAACCGGCATTGTTAAGCGATCCCTGATAATCGAATCCTGTACCAAAACCTTCGACCCAAGCATTGATTTCCAACGACGAAGAACCGCACGGATCACACGGATTACTCGGCTTGCATGGTTCGCACGGCTCGCACGGTTCACAAGGTTCGCATGGTTCACAAGCGGTATCACGGCAACGCCCGATATTTCCTCGATTAAGACGCATCATTTCTGTACGCCGACCAAAACCGCGATGAATACCAACGAGTCCGAGTTGCGACGATTTGACAGCAGCATTAGTGAAACGCGGACTCATCTGTCGCGCAACTTGAATAAGAACTCCAGAATTACCGTTGTAAAAATCGAGACGTTGGAAAATTTGCGAGGTGTCGTAATCGAGACCGGCGTAAAGTTCATCCGCATAAGCGTGAAAAATGTTACCAAGACCGGCGTCAATTCGTCCGACTTTGTTACCAAGTAAATCCATCCGCTTGTGCGTTAAATCCATGTATGCCTTGTCAACACGAAGGAAACGATAATCAACATGTTTAAGATCACCATCCCATGTATCAGACATCTCGTCTCGTATTTGATCCAATGTTTTATCATCTGTGTCAGGAACAATCACCGAACCATTGTAAGTAATCGGGTCAGCGGAATCAACCATTGACTGGAGAATTTCTTCACCGGAAGCCATTCGCGCTCCAGAGGAAAGCAGTGCAACCGCTCCAGTAATATGAGGAGTTGCCATACTTGTACCGTCGGAGGACTGTAATCCATCAGCATCTTCCCACAACGGAACAGACGAAACAATTTCCTGACCGGGTGCCATCAGAACCACCATGTCATTTTGGTTACTGAAACTGGTCACCAATCCATACGGAGACAAGGCACCAATCGCAACCGCATCACTTGTTGCGGCGGGAGCACTAATGTAATTGTTCCAACCGTTATTGCCGGAAGCAAACAATCCGATGACTCCCGCATTTCGTAACTTCGTAATAGCGGTTGATTCTGCCGAATTACAAGTGTCTGCTTTTGCCGAATCATCGAACGGATCATTTACACCGTAACTTCCATTCAGTGATACGATATTATACCTTTTTGCAATATCAGCAGCATATTCAATCGCTACGTCGGTGTCGGTAAAATCGTAAATAACATCAAGTCCCGAATCACCGCAATTGCGGGTTACCATGCTAGATGTATTTAACAACACTAGACCAGCGTCAGGAGCCATTCCATGAACAATTCCCGCAACGTGAGTCCCGTGTGTTATATAAATAAAATCTGTGTTAATTATGTTGGATTTAGATTCGACAAATTCGGTGCCGATACCGACGTTGATACCGTCAACCTTGGTTGTACCGGCGTAAATCGGCTCACCGCTTGTAAAACTGGCACCGTGCAAAATGTTGTCTTTAATAACCGGATGGTTAATATCGTACAACGTATCCAGCACTGCGGCGGAAACACCTTGTCCGGTAACACCAATAGCGTGAAGGCGTTTGGCACCGGTTGTTGCGGCAGAATCCATATAACTTGTACCCTCCCAAAGTGGATACTGTCTGGGACCGCCATCGGTGTTCGGAAAACCAGGTAATACCCATTGGTTGCTCGGATCAAGAATCGGAGGATTAGTTTGTGCTAAAACACTTCCACCGAAAAGTGAAACGCTTAAGACAGCAATTGCCGCAGTGCGTTTGAAAACAGTCGTGGTTCTGAACCAGAACACATGCCAAAATTTGAAAGAAGTATCCTTACCTAAATTATCATGATTCCACATCCTCATCTTCGGGAATTCATATTCTTTTTTTTTTCATCAGTTGTCTCGCCTTAAAAACTTTTGAGCAAGTGAACTTGAATAAAACAAGACTTGCTGTGAATAAACATCCTTTGCCTTCAATGGAATCCATACCATAACGAATTCAGACAATAGGCGTGTACTTCAATATCCGGCAACACAAAAATACAGACCAGACATTTATTCAATGTAGGGAGGTTATCGAAATATTGTTTTTAATATACTAAACCAAAGAGAACTAAATTTCAGTGTTTTTGTCCAACGAACCTTTCAAGCAGCCGTATTATCAGAATAATCGGTAAAAAGTGATCAAAATAGATAAGATAAATAGATAAGATAAAGATTCTTCCACTAACCCTAATGAGATATTTATTTTTATTGGGGAAATGGACAAATAGTTTTTGAGGTTTATTTTTTACTTTAACAGTAAAATTAACAATGCCGGATTAGATTCCTCCTGCAAAAGATTCTGAATGGGCGGTGTGGGGCAATGAGAAAAGCGGTTTGGGTTTTATGTTTTTGAGCATTTGATGGAGGAGTTCCATCGGCAAACCAACAATATTAGATTCACTGCCTTCAATAACGGAAAGCCAATCATGGCGGTCTTGGTAACCAAACGCTCCGGCTTTACCATGCCATAAACCACTGTCAAGATAATCCTCAATTTCCAAGTCGGTAATCGGTTGCATTAACAAAGTTGTTTTGCCGGTTCCGACCATTGTTGTCCCGCTTCCGCTCGTTTCAGGAATTTTCTTGGTTAAAAGGCAAAGCCCACTGAGTACCCATTGTACTTGACCGCGCGAAAACCGGAGCATTTGACGGGCGTTGTCCCGATTTGTTGGTTTTTCAAGAATCCGATCTTTGCAGAGAACAACAGTATCACAAGCAATAATCAGTCCCTGTTCCAATGTTGCGGCAACATTATTGGCTTTTTGAATTGCGAGACGGTTTACATAATGTTCGGGAGTTTCATTGGGTTGCCGAGCGTCTTCAACATCAGTATCCGGCAACCGGACTTCAAACGTAAAACCTGCATCGGTGAGAAGTTGTCGGCGGCGCGGTGAGTGACTGGCTAAAATTAACGGAAGATGATTCATAAACGTTGTATCTATTCAGTAACAATTCTATTGTTTATCATCCATAATTCCAATCGTCCGCAGATTACACAGATTTTCGCAGATTATTTAAAAAATTTTTGAAAATAATTTTCTCTACTTTTTGTCTATAATATTCTTTTGTTTGTTTGTTTCGTTATTTCGTATTCTCAAAAAATAATCTGTTGAAAATCCACGAAGATCGAATATCTGCGAAAATCGCTGGACGAAAATCTGCGTAAATCTGCGGACGAAAATAGACA
>JAITIZ010000380.1 GCA_031279215.1 Planctomycetaceae bacterium | reverse complement strand
TTTTAAAAGGAGAAAATCATGAAGATTAGAATTTTTTGCGGATTCACATTGGTTGAATTACTTGTAGTGATTGCGATTATCGGTGTGTTAATTGCATTACTGTTACCGGCGGTTCAGGCGGCACGCGAGGCTGCAAGACGTTCAATGTGTTCCAACCATCTCAAACAAATGGGAGTTGCGATTCACAACTTTCATGACACCGTAGGCGGACTTCCGCCGGCGTATGTTGGTAACACAGATTCCCAGTGCGATAGACCAAGTATGTGGGTCTTACTTTGGCCCTACATCGAACAAAACTCTCTTTACGAATACGTTGCCAGCCGCGGGTTCGATCAACATTACGGACGAGATTGGTGGTTTGGTCTTGACGATCCAACAAGAAACTCCTTTGGCTCTGTAACAGTTTATCGTTGTCCCAGCCGACGTGGCGGAGGACCATTGATAACAGACGCCAAAACTGCCGCAGATTTAGGTGCATGTACACAAACCAACTGGCGTGTAGAACCCGGTCCACAAATTGATTACTGTTTTCCACTCTGCCGTCTTACTACTCCCGCTGTAACTTTAGATGACCATTGGAATCAGACGGATACTAATCATTATCTTGGTCATGGCGGTCCAACACGGGTTGCTATGCACAATTCTCCGGTATCAACAAATGATTCCAAAACTTGGCAACCACGAGATACATTTGCATGGCTTCAAGATGGAATGAGTAATCAGATTATGATCGGTGAAAAACATATTCCATCAAACCGATTAGGAAAATGTAAAAAGGAAAACAATGACGTGCAAAATGCCAATGACCCGTATATGTTAGACTGTTCCTATATGAATACCGGTTTGAGTCGAACCGTTTCTTCTGCCAGAGCGATACGACGTCTTGCTGTTGCGACAGAAAGTGATACAAACTTGGCTAGTTGGGGGCATCTGAATGGTATTCATCGTGTTGACGAAAAAACGGCAGATACTGCCCATTGGCAAGATATTGGTTTTGGCAGTTACCATCCGGGATCATCACAAATTCTTTTCGGAGATGGAACCGTTCATTCCATGCCGCCAACAACTCATACTCGAATTGTTGGAGCACTTTCCTTTGTTTTTGATGGTAATTCCGTTCAAATACCATAAATTATATTTGTAATTATTCACGTAAAAGTTACAAAAAACAGATATACTCCTCACACTTGAAAATAGTTATGAGTGAATAGTTCGCAAGCGGATTACTACCCAAACAGCAATAATTCCGCTTGCGACACTATCAACTCTCCACTACTATCTCGCCCCTGGCGGGGGTAAAATCGAAAAACAAAAATTTTACTGAATAATTACGAATTTCTTACTAATGATTGTTTTCCTGAAAAGTTCCTGTTACAAATCGGCATAGAGTCTCAACACGATTGGAACTCTTCGACAAACTTTCCCCAATTAAAAAGGAACGGATTCCAAGTTTCATTGTTGTTTCAATATCTGTTCGTGAAGAAATACCGCTGGCAGCAACAATGGTTTGATCAGAGGTAAAATAACGGACAAAATTTCGTGCTGTTTTTGTATCAACATTCATTGTTGCCAAATTCCGGTTGTTAATACCGATGAGCGGAAAATGGAACGGTTCGATTTTGCGGATATCCTCTTCATCGCAAACTTCGACCAAAACTTCAATTCGTAACTCAGTTGCTAAATCATGTAAATTTTTAAGTTGCGGAACGTCAAGACATCGGGCAATCAACAGCATACAATCCGCATACAATGCCGTTTCATAAACCTGATATTCCGAAATAATAAAATCTTTGCGTAACACCGGTAACCGGCAACTTTTACGCACCATAATAAGATCGTCCAACGAACCGGAAAAATAATGCGGTTCCGTCAACACAGAAAGACAGGCTGCACCTCCTTGTTCATATTCTGTTGCACAAATAACAGGATCAAGATTAGGAGCAAATAATCCCTTCGACGGACTACCACGCTTGATCTCCGCAATCACCGCCGCCACATTGGGCAACAATTGAATCTTATTTTGCAATGCCGCACGGAATGACCGAAAATCTGTACGTTCCCGATACCGAACACGTAATTCCGTTTCTGGAATTACTTTTGATTCATAATCTTTTCGGCGGGAATCAATAATTTTTTCGAGAATATTCATTTTGTACTGAAATATTACAAATATTTGTGAACAATGACCAATGACCAGTCAATTTATCGCAACAGATTTTATTTCCGGCGTTTTTCAATATTATTGCGAAGCCGTTCAATCATTTTCTTCATACCTGGTCGTCCTTCGGGAAAGGGAACATCGAAAATGGCACTTTTAGTATTCACTTCAATCGGCGGGACTTTGAGTTCCGTTTTATGCCGTTCCAATTCCGTTTTAAGCCGAATAAGTTCCGCCGAATAAGTTGGATCATCAATAGCGTTACGAAGTTCCTGCGGATCCGTTTGTAAATCGTAAAATTCCCATTCATCAATATCGTTATAAAAATGAATCAGTTTGAAACGTCCGTCATAAACACCTTCGTGACGTTTAACCATGTGAACGGCGGGATATTCGTAATAATGATAGTAAAAAGATTTCCGCCAATCTGTTGGTGTTTGACCTTTGAGAATCGGAACAAACGAGCGTCCGTGCATGTCGGCAGGAACAGGAACACCCGCCATTTCGAGAAACGTTGCGGCAAAATCTACATTGGAAACAATATCGTTACTAATACTGCCCGGCTTAACAACTCCGTTCCAACGAACAATCAATGGCGTTTTCAATGATTCATTGTACATAAATCGTTTGTCAAACCAACCATGTTCCCCCAGATAAAATCCCTGATCAGAAGCGTAAACAATCACGGTATTTTCGGCAAGTCCGTTTTTGTCCAAAAATTCCGTTATTTGCCCGATACTGTCGTCCGCCGCCGCAACACAACTCAAATAGTCCTTCATGTAACATTGATACTTCCAACGTTTCAGAGCAGCCGGATCATTTTTAACTGTTTCAAATTCCGTCTTACGTCCGTCATACATCTCATGCCATTCCGCTTTCTGATCATCAGTCATGGTATTCCAGATACCGGGAAATTCAAGTTTCAAATCTTGTGCTGTTATTGTTTCGGCAATCGTCATATCTTGTTCCAATGCTGCACGGCCGCGACCGGAATAAGTATCATCAAAAGTTTCGGGATACGGAAATACTCGGTCTTTGTATTGTTTGTAATATTTCGGATAAGCGTCCCATTCCCGATGCGGGGCTTTGTGTTGTAACATTAAAAGAAACGGCTTTGATTGTTCCCGTTTTTCGAGCCATTGGAGTGAAAGATTGGTAATGATTTCTGTTGTTTTGCCGATATGCTTAACACGTTCTCCATTGCGAATCATTGGCGGATTGTAATAAGGACCTTGCCCAATCAATACTTCGGAATAATCAAATCCCTGAACATCACAAACAAGATGCCATTTTCCAACGATTGCCGTTTGATAACCGGCTTTTTGCAACATTTTTGGAAATGTCGGTTGGTTGATATTAAATTTATCTTCGTTGGTTTTAAAACCATTTATGTGCGAATATTTACCGGTTTGAATCACGGCGCGGCTCGGACCGCAAAGCGAATTGGTAACACAACAATTTGTAAACCGCATTCCTTGTGCGGCAAGTTTATCCATTTGCGGTGTTTCGTTCCGGTTGGAGCCATAGGCTCCGATTGCCTGATAAGCGTGATCGTCTGTAAAAATGAATACAATATTCGGTCTTGTTTCCGTTGCGAATACGGCGGCAGGAACCGTAACAGCAATGACCGCAGAAACGACAACAACAACGACAACAATAATTAAAACCGAACACAAAATATGTTTCATAAACATCATACGTTTCATAAAAAAATTCCTAATTTTTTCCAGATTGCTTCTAAAAACAGAATTATTCCAATACTTGCCGCACCCAATGCCGTAACGAGTACTGCACCGCCGGCAATATCTAAAGCGTTACCGATATACGGATTATAAGAGTTGGTGATTGCTTTTGCAAGAGTTTCGATAGCGGTGTTGAACATTTCGCTTACGATAACAATAGTAATACAAAAAAATAATAAAATCCACCGAATTGTGTCGAAGTTACCGAGCCGCCAAGCCGCCGCCAACACAATAACCGCCGCCAAAAAATGAATCCGGTAACTCGATTGCCGATAAACCGATAAACGTAAACCGCGAAAAGCATCCGCAAATTTTTGACTCCATCTCCGTTTTTCGTGTAAAAGATGGAATTGTGAATCAGGTTTGTTCCTTTTCTGTTTCTGTTTTTTCATAGTGTCCAATGTTCCAAGTAACAATCTATTTTTGTCATTGTTTACGCAAAGTGAAATGATATTTTTCTTACACCCCGAAAAAAAAAAAAGTTGTATCGTTAATCGTTATGAGTAAATTATTACAACATTAACTTAATGACTGCAAGAAGTATAAAATCGTAATTTATAGAGATCAAAAGATTCAGTGGCAAGATTATCCATAAATTGAAATCAAAAATCAACCTATCCATTTTATCACGGAACAAATCAAAAATCACCGTAATCCCTTGAAAAGTAATCCCTTGAAAAGTAATCCCTTGAAAATACAATAATTTCCGCTATGATTTTAATTCTGTTGGTAAATTTAGTTAATAGGGAACTTCTAAAAACCTAATGTAAAAAATTTATTGTTAGAAGGAACGCGGTCGTCTCGACCGCATTTTTAGGAGTTTTTTGTAAAAAAACAGGGCAGGCGAGACGCCAGCGTTCCTCCTAATATATTAGTTTTTAGAAGTTACCGTTAGTGATTTACAAACCGCCGATGCAACATTTGCCGCACTTCACGCCCAAGCCGACAACCCAATCAAAAACTCGGTTATCGTAGCGGAAAAAAATGCTGCCCGCAAGGTGTTGAAAACAAAAATCCGTGATTTATACTTTATCCTGTCATAAATTAACCCTAATAAAAACCCTAATAAAATCATGTTCCTTTTTACATTATGCCAGGTTGGTGCGGAAACAACCTTCAAAACAGAAATTCGTCAATTGTTTCCTGAGTTCCGTTTATCTTTTTCACGTCCGGGATTTCTGACATTCAAAGTTCCTGACGATCTAACATTGGACAACACCGCTGATTTTGTGAATCGTTCCGTTTTCGCAAGAACAGCAGCAATCTCGCTCGGAAAAATCAACCCGAAAACAACAAATACCCAAAATAGAAATACAAAAAAAACAGTTGACGAAAATATTATTGATAAAAGCATTGT
This sequence comes from Planctomycetaceae bacterium, assembly GCA_031279215.1. GTDB lineage: Bacteria > Planctomycetota > Planctomycetia > Pirellulales > Thermoguttaceae > WRKP01. The sequence continues at coordinate 5,527 of JAITIZ010000380.1, read as the reverse complement.
TGATAAAAGCATTGTTGATAAAAGCATTGTTGATAAAAACATTGTTGCCGAAAAAACTGCTGCCGAAAAAAACAATATCGAAAAAACAGAAACATTTACCGATCTTGCCAATAAGATATGGGCAATTACAGAGACAAACCGGATTTTTGTTAATCGGGTTCATGTTTTCCGTCGTGATCCGTTGCCGCCTGGCGAAAAGGGTTTTGAGCCGGGGTTGACGCCGGAACTTCAAATGTTACACCGTATTTTGATCAAACATTCCCCTAAACCAAAATTTTTAGGTATTCACCACACGAACCCCAATTATCCGGCACAACCCAATGAAACCGTACTTAATGTTGTGGAAACGGATTCGGATTACTATTTTGTCGGCATCCACTCAATTTCGGAAGGTTTACCGATTCAATCTTACTATCCGGGCGGGGTATTACCGATTAGCATTCCCGATAATGCGGTTTCAAGGGCTTGGCTGAAATTTGAAGAAGGACTTCGTTGGTCTGGTTTTCCAATAACCAAAGGCGATTATTGTTTAGATATTGGTGCCGCGCCGGGCGGTAGTTCGCAAGTTCTTTTGTCGCGAGGTGCCAAAGTGTTGGGGGTTGATCCGGCAGAAATCGAACCAACAATCTTAAATCATCCCCACTTCACACATATTCGCAGCCGAATCAGTCAAACAAAACGATCCATCTATCGACATATTCGTTGGATTATTGCCGACATTAATGTTGCTCCTAATTATACGCTTGATGTCTTGGAAGAACCGGCAACCCGAAACGATATTCCGCTTTGCGGAATGCTGTTTACTCTGAAACTCTTTCATTGGTCATTCGTAGAACATTTACCAACATATATTAACCGGTTACGAGATTGGGGATTCGATGACATTCGGGTCAAACAATTGGTTTTCAACCGCCGGGAACTCATGGTCGCCGCTCAATATCGCCGCTGAATATCACTGTTGAATATTGAATGAAATCTTGGTAATATACTCTATACCTGTTATGAAGTAATTGCCTATTTGGGTCCGCAGATTGCGCAGATTTACGCAGATTTACGCAGATTTTCGTCCAGCGATTTTCGCCGAGATTCGATCTTCGTGGATTTTCACGGATTATTTTTTGAGAGTACGAAAGAAACAAACAAAGAATAGACAAAAAATACAAAAAATGTAATATATCAGTGGAATTATTGTTTAAGTTTAAAAAGGTCTTCGCCCTGAAAGGGCAGTATATGTTGTGAATCAAATAAGTATGTTGCCCTTTCAGGGCGTAGGAAAAAGATCATGGCGGGGCAAGCCCCACAGTTAACGACGGGGTTTACCCCATGAGAGTGGTTACAAAATAAAAATTCCACTGATATATTACGAAAGATTAAATCTTGTTAACGCCGATTTTCATGGCGAATGGAATTATTCTCTCCTTGCCTATTCATAATCTTGTCCATGTTATTTCGTAACAATTCCTTAGCGGAGTTAAGAGCAAAAAACAAAAATTTCACTGATAGATTATTAATTTTTTGGTCTTTCATTTCTGCATTTTTCATGCAGTCATCATGAAAGCCTTTAATTTTTCGAATATTTTTTGGGATTCTGCTTTGATTGTAGGGGTATATTTAATTCTTTTTGTAATAATAATTGTAATTTCAGGAATTTACATTTATCCCGATGCAATGGGTGATGGTCTGTATTGTCTCAAGGTCGAGTACTTCGCCCACAATTTCACTTGGCGGAATATCCCGACAACACAATTCCGTAACATTATAGACCGGCATATTCATCACCGTAACACCAATCGAGAACCATAACTGACAAATCTTTCAAGAAAAGGATGTTCTATAAAACCTTGTACTTGAACCATTAGGAATTGGACTTTTTCGAAGATAGCAATTTTTCTGCTGCCTGAAAACCGCTTTGAATACAATTGGGAATCCCGACTCCATGAAAAGCATTACCCGCCAGAGCAAGTGTTGGATCGGAACTTGTTAATGATTCGATTTCTTGTACCAATTCGCGGTGACCAACATGATATTGCGGCATCGTTTGGGGCCAATGAGAAATGACGGTAAAAAGCGGTTCACCACTTATTTTGAGTATTTTCTGCATTTCCGTCAGCAACAATGGTTTTAGTTGATCTTCAGGCAACTCCGCCAGTTCCGGTGTTCGGTTTCCGCCGGCAAATATTCGAATCAAAAATTTTCCCTTCGGTGCTCGATGTTCGTATTTCAAACTGCTGAAACTACCGGCTAAAATCGGACTTTGTTCAGTTTTGGGAACAACAAATCCCATGCCGTGAAACTGTTGTTTGATTTGATCCGAGTTAAATGCAAATGTCGCAATTGCTGTTCCTTCATGTTTGATTTTGGCAAGCTTTCCCGCAAGTTCCGGTACAGAATCTTTCAAAAGCCGTGATGATTCATGAACAGGAACAGCAAAAATTACCGCATCAAAAATTTCCGATTTACCGTGTGATGTTGCAAAAGCCGGCGGCGAACCGGATGATTTTGTTTCAAGTACCCATTGTTGTTCTGTTGTTTTCCCAATTTTTATAACTTCCCAACCGGTTTGCAAGGTATTGGGTTGTAGTTTTGCCGCTAATGTATCACAAAGTGAAGAAAGACCTTTCCGCAATGTAACAAACATACTGTAACGTGCTCCGCTTTGTTCGGCAAGATGGGCGGTTCGGTTGGCGGCGAGTTGTTTTTGCATTGCCCGAATCAGGGAACCGTAATTTCGTTCCATTTCACGGAATCTTGGCAAGGTGGCTAAAACACTTAGTTTTTCCATATCGGCGGCATAAACCCCGCTAACAAGCGGTTCCACTAATCGTTCAAAAACTTCACGTCCCAAACGGCGGCGCACAAAATTCGCCATACTTTCATCATGATCATCTCGGCACGCCGGAATAAAAAGTTCAAGTCCGGCACGAAGTTTACCGAATGGCGACAGGATTGGTGTTATCGCCATTGGCCAAAGTTTTGTCGGAGCCATCATCAGAAAACCATCCGGCAAAAGATACAAACGACCACGACGAACAACATAGGTACGGCGTACCAACGGATTCGTCTGAATAAGTTGTTCACCAAGTCCAAGTTCTTTACAGAGTTGAACTCCAGAAGGAATTGTCGTAATAAAATTATCTGCACTCAGCTCAATTTGAAATCCGTCTTGATTTAATGTTTCAAGAACACCGCCATATCGGTTGAGACGGTCAAAGACACGGATTGTTGCATCAGGAGCAAGTTGTACAAGCCGATACGCCGCCGAAAGACCACTGATTCCGGCTCCAAGGATTGCAATGTTCATATCAACATAAAGGGGTAAAATCAAAACCTAATGATATTCAAATGATCGTTGGTCTTTCCAAATTTCAAATTTCAAATTTCAAATTAGGTTTAATGAAGATGTTTGCAGGTTTATTGAAGATGTTTACCGGTGGTTGTCATGGTCAGAACAACATGTTTAAGACCTTTAATTTGACGCAATTGTTTAAGAATTTCACGAATCCGTTCTTTTGTTCCGCGTAAAACAATGATTTCCATACAATTATTGTGATCAAGGTGAATATGTTGCGAACATTGAATCTCCGAACAGAAATCGTGTTGTGTTTTCAGTAATTTCTGTACAATACCGGGTTTGTGATGATCATACACCAAAGAAATACTGCCGGCAACATAATTACCTTTTGTCCATTCCTCTGCGATCAGGGCTTCACGCATAATACTCTTAATAGCTTCCGACCGCGTTGGAAAACCATGTTCTTCGGAATAATGATCGAATTTTTTAAGAATATCTTCCTCAACAGAAATACTGATTCGAGTAATTTGAGACATGGTAATGATCTGAATTGGGGATAAAAGATTTTGGATAAAGGATAATTGTTTATTTAATTAACCGCCGAAACATATAATCGTCCGCAGATTTCACAGATTTTCTCTGGTTATTTGAAAAAGTTTGTTGAAAATAATTCCGCTTGCGGCACTATCCACTATCAACTCTCCACTATCAACTACGTAGGGTGTTGTTCTACGTTATTGCCGGTTGTTTCTTCGGGGCGGTTACTGAATAATTATAACTATTTTTCTTTTATTTGTTTTATTATTTTGTCTGTTCCGTATTCTCACAAAAATATTATGAAAAAGTTGTTTTTTGCGGGGAAGTAAGTTTTTTGCCGGTTGGTTCCCGAAGTGTATATTGGGATAAGGCTTTTAATAAATAGAGTTCTTTTTCCAAAGCCGAAGTAGTGTAAGTAAATTCATCTGTTCCAATTTTTTGGAGGAGCGAAAGAGTCCAATCGAGAAAGGTTGATGATGAAGCAAGATCGGAAAGGTGTGTCCAACTAACAGCGTGCTGATTTGTTCCGTTGCAATATTTCGTCTGTAATTCCGCATCGCAATCTCCTTTACATGCAACATAAATATTGGTAATCACTGTTGTTTCCTCATGTACCTCTTTCTGCCGCCGCAACCGAACAACAACTCCTTCATGATCTTCGGTGAAAAGTAATTTGAGCAGGTCTTTCCGGCAATGTTCGCAAAGAATCGGCAAATAATCATCCTCGATAAGATGAAGTGCTTGATGTGTTTGAGCATAGTTGGGAAAATAACGAAACGCAATTCGGGCGAAACCGGGTGTTTCGAGATAGGTTTCCAAAAATTTTGCATCAAGAATCCGATAATCTTTAATTAGAAGTTTATTTTTAAGTTCTGTGAGGTGAGATTCCAACGGCGGCGAAACAGTTGTTGAATAAAAACCGATAAAACCATCGGCTTTACTGTGGAGTAAGCGTTCCAGAATATTCGTTTCGTCACCTTCTTTAACAGCGGTGCGGGTAATTGCTTTGTGCCGGCAACTGACAAGCCAACGAAACGGATGATAATTAAATTTACCCGAAACCTGTTCCACCGCACAGAAATCGAAAACATTTTCCGTATCCCGATAAGGCAGCGTTTCAATATGAAAACCGAAATGTTGTAAAAATTCTTTAGCAAACCGAACCCAACGTTCCCCTTCAACAGGGATTTCTGAAAAATCAAATAAATTCATAATTTGTCCTGATCAAATCAAAACGTGAATATTCAACATCTCAAAACGTGAATATTCAACATCAACCGTATTGCCGAATTATTATAATCTTATTGAGCGGTAAAAGTCAATGAAAAATTCCCTAATGTTCACAGGTTGGCTGATGTGATATTTCGGGCGAAACATCACCTAGCTTTTAATTATTTCGTAATCTATCAGTGGAATTTTTATTTTTTATATTAGCCCCGCTAGGGGTGTGAAATGCATAACCGGCGGTTGCGCTGCGCTACACCTACGGTTATGCACATCTCGTCCCTGCGGGACTAATAAAACATAAGAGATTAACGAAATGCCGCGAAAATATGACCAAAAAAATTATTTCACTGATGGGAACTTCTAAAAACCTAATGTAAAAATTTATTGTTAGAAGGAACGCGGTCGTCTCGACCGCATTTTTAGGCGTTTTTTGTAAAAAAACAGGGCAGGCGAGACGCTTGCGTTCCTCCT
>JAITIZ010000372.1 GCA_031279215.1 Planctomycetaceae bacterium | reverse complement strand
CTCGCCTGCCTTGTTTTTTTACAAAAAACGCCTAAAAATGCGGTCGAGACGACCGCGTTCCTTCTAACCAATAAATTTTTACATTAGGTTTTTAGAAGTCCCCTTGCCGAATTTATTTCAGCAAAGCGTCAAAATCAATTCCGGTTAAGTCAATAACACTAATCGTATGAGGAGCGTTGTTGTCTTCGAGATCAATATTGGCAACATAAAGTTTTCCGTCGCGCAAGCACACTTCAGAACAACGGTCAAAAGCTCCTGTTTTTTTGGCTTCGGGGTTTGGATTGGGCGGATTTTTAGCAATCAAAACCGTTTTGCCGTTTGCCGGATTTGTTACACAAACTGCGTTGCCGACGTAATCGGCAAAAAAGATATAACCTTTAGGACAAACTTTAAGCCCGTCAACACTTTCATTGGGGCCTTTACCATCATTAATATCACGATTCGAAACAATTGTTTTGCCGTCTTTTGTCAGTTTGACTTCAATAATTTTTTTGTCCCCGAAATTGGCGACATAAAGCAATCCTTCTTTTGAAAGTCCAATTCCGTTTGCGCCTACTTTTTGTTGTCCATTTCGGTCGGCATCGGTTGTTTGGAAACTGAAAATGAAATGCGGGTCTTTCTGGTAGGGCAAAACATGCAACACAGAAGGCGGCCCCGGAACATGAGTACGATAACGACCCCGCCGAACAGCCTGAAGTTCTCCTTTAAATTCCGAAATATCAAAACAAAATACACCGCTGGTCATCGGCATTTCAACAATCATCGGATCAACTTGTGTTTCTGCAACATAAATTTTATTACCGAAAATTTCAAGACCATTGGCTTGAGTGATTCCTGTTACTAATATCTCTGTACGAACCGGTTTTCCTGCTTCATGGACAACACGGAGCAGACGTGATTTATGATTGGGATTACCGCCTAGACATTGACTATCGGCAACATAAAGATGCCCATCCGGTCCAAACGAAATACCAAGCGGTGTAACACGACCGGTTTCGGGATGAGCGGGGAGTTCAAAATAATTTGAGACATTATCTTCGGCATCAATTTTCAGCAACTCGGCATTCCCTTTGCCGCCAATCACCGGAACAGCAAGAATAATCTCACCGGTATTAGGATTTACCGTCATGCCGTCTGGATGTAGGGCATTGTCCGGTAAAATAATCGCCTTCACCGGTTTCGTCAACGGTTCAACAGCATGGACGAAAAATGGAAAGAACAAAAAAGAAACAAACAACGTGAGAATACGAAACAATTTGAGGTTCATAGCAAAACTCCTTCTCGTGAAAATGGGAACAGAAAAAAGTTAAAATAAGAAAAAACGTAAATATTCATCTTCATAACAGGGAAATATTACGAAATTTCCAACCAATACCTTGAATTACAACTGCAAAGATATAATTCAAACATCAATAAATTACCAGATTGGTAAAAATAAACAAGAACCACACCGCAAAATTGCTGATTATTTGGAATCCGGTTGCCAGCCGAAAACCCAACCTGTGAAACACTAGAAAAATAAATCAGTTGGAATTATTCATTTTGACAAGTCGTCTGATTGCCAGGAATGCTTCAATGACAAGCCAGAGTGCCAGCAAAATAATAAGAACACCAATTACCATTAGTAAATATTGTCCCTTGTCAAAGAATACAAATAGGATATTGTACGACATTGCCCAAAGAGGAATGATAATCATGACAATCGCAGGAAGTAACAAATAAACAGAACGAACTTTCCGCCGCATCAGATAAACACCGCCGACAAGAAGCGTCAAACCGGCAACAACTTGATTACCGGCCCCAAAGACGGGCCAAAGAATAAGTCCTCCGGTTCCATACGGAGCAGTTGGACTGGCTTTGCACAATGCCAGCGCAACAGCAATTACCAAACCGACCGCTGTTGCAACATAGCGGTTTTTCATTGGTTCAATACGGAGCATTCCGCCAAGTTCTTGCAAAACGTAACGCATCAAACGAAGAGCCGCATCAATTGTTGTTGCGGCAAAACACGCAATTAAAATGGCAATAATTCCCTGACCAAACTTAATCGGAATACCAAGTAAATGAATAAAATTTGCACCGCCTTCAATAAATGTACCAACCTGTTCGCCAAGATTCATAGAAGCCCACGAACGATCATAACGAAGATTCCAAGCATCACGTCCTTTGATTATTTCTGTTGTCGGGGGAGATAAGTTTTCGGAAGAATAGGATTTTTCGTTCTTTAAATTATCAACTATTTTGTTTATTGCTTTTGGATTTCCGGTGGCTTCGGCGGCGGAAGAAACATTGGGAATACCAAGTCCAATACCGGCAGTACAACTCAAGATAACAAGTACCGCTAACGCCGCTTCCAATAACATACCGCCGTAACCGACAAACGAAGCGTCTTGCATTGAGGCGACTTGTTTACTGCTTGTTCCGCTGCAAACCAATGCGTGAAAACCACTCACTGCCCCGCAAGCTACCGTAATAAAAAGAAACGGCAAAATCGGCGGTGCGCCGGACAAACGGGCTTCTGAAAGGCGAAGCGGCGGCGCCGAACCAAATAAATCTGCCGATCCCGCCAATCCGGCAAGAAGAAGCCCCGCTACAATCAACGCCAACGCAATATAAAGAATTAAACTGTTGACATAATCTCGCGGTTGAAGCAATAACCAAACCGGTAACACCGATGCAAAATAACAGTAAATAAACAATACCCATGTCCAAAGCATTGTCGGATTAAGAGAGGCGTGAACTGATTCAAAACTGGGCATGTGAAAAGAAAACACCGGATAACTTACCGAAAAAAATACCGTAATTCCCAAAATAAAAATTGAAACCAACGATGCCCAAAATAATGAAATTCCGTACCGGTAAATGACAAGCCCCAACAACATTGCAACCGGAATTGAAAATACTGTTGGCATGACGGATTGAGGATAATCTTTGAATGTTGACGCAATCACGTTGCCAAAAACAGCAATCACCACCGCAAGAATAAACGTTAGCAAAATAAGAAACAACAGTTTTGCCGACGGTGATAATACCGTTCCGGCAATATCGCCAAGTGATCGTCCTTTATTTCGGAGTGAAAGGACAAGTGCCGTAAAATCGTGAACCGCTCCAATAAAAATACTGCCGAAAATAACCCAAAGTAACGCCGGAAGCCAACCCCAAATAACCGCTATCGTCGGACCAACAATAGGCCCCGTTCCGGCAATTGCCGTAAAATGATGACCGAAAATCACATAACGATTCGTCGGTACAAAATCAATATTGTCCCGCAATTCCACACTCGGTGTAACTTCATCCCAATTAATTTGGAATATCTTATTCGCAAGAAATTTACCGTAAGTATTGTATGCAACAATAAAACCAAAAAACGAAAGAAACGCAATTAAAAGTGTTGACATTTTTTTTAACCGGTGAATACGAGTTGTACTGTTAAAATAAAAATTCCGATGAAATATTGCGATTTTTTATTTATTCAAGTCATAAACATTGTGGAAAATTTTACAAATTTACACTGTTGATACAATAGAAAGAAAGAGGAATATCAGTCAAAAAATAAAAAAATTCGTAATATATCAGTGGAATTATTGTTTAAGTTTAAAAAAGTCTTCGCCCTGAAAGGGCAGAATAATAGTTGAGAGTGGAGAGTGGATAGTTGAGAGTGGAGAGTTGAGAGTGGAAAGTTGAGAGTGGAGAGTGGAGAGTGGATAGTTGAGAGTGGAAAGTTGAGAGTGGAGAGTGGAGAGTGTCGCATGCGGAATGATTACCGTTTTGGTAGTAATCCGCATGCGACACTATCCACTCTCCACTCTCAACTATTATTCTGCCCTTTCAGGGCGTAGGAAAAAGATCAGGGCGAGGCAAGCCCCGCCGTTAACGACGGAGGTTTACCCCGTAAGAATGATTACAAAATAAAAATTCCACTGAGTATATTACAAAAATTCAATAAAACCAAAAAAATCTTTATAAATGACTTAACCGATACTTGATCACCAATCATAATCTGCTACACTTAAGACTTGTGGGAAACATGCCCAATTTTGATATTTTTTTGAGGTACCCTGTGGGAAAGCTGCCCAAACATGTTATAATGGGTTTTATCAATGCGGTGAAGTCATTGAAAAAACAGTACCGAAAAAATATTATCGGGTTTCGATTTCCATGTCCGAAGCAATACAACTTATTTTAGGCGAATTCAGCCGTAAACTGGATGACCGGTTTCGCTTAACACTTCCCGGAGAATTTGAAGAAGTGTTCAAACCGGAATCTGGAAAATGTGTTATTGCTAAGGAGCGGCCGGGTTGCCTTTCCCTTTGGGATGAAGAAACATGGAAAACAAAACTCGATGCTCGTGTCGATTTGATTCAACAGCGTTTCAAACTTGGTGATCTGGAACAGAAAATGCCGGAATTGCAAATACTTGGACGGCTTTTGTCAACCCGACACCGTGAAATTAAACTGGCAGAACGAGGAAGACTTGTATTACCGGAAGGTTTTCGTGAATTTCTCGCTGTCGAACCGGGACATGAAGTGATGGTTGTTGGTGCTGCTGTTTGTATTGAAATTTGGCAACCCCAGAAATGGTTTAACTACATTGAAGGAGAAATACCGGAATTTAGAAATTTACTTGATACATTATCTCATTAAATTTTTTGTTAAATTCCCGTTCCTTATCGAAAATCGAAAGACCCCAAAAAACTCCTTTTGAAGAAAAATAATTGGTAATTATTCCGCAGTGTTTTTATTTTTCCTTTTTTAATTTAACCTAGCAAGGTTAAGATTAAGATCAAAAAACAAAAATTCTGCGGAATAACACCGCCGGATAATAAATAATAGAATTATTACGGAATAGATACAAATAATTTATTACAAGATTGAGTCATTGGATTTGATTTAGAGTATTTAACTTGAACCAATGTTGTCAGGGACAAACCCCGATGTGATTCGTTTTTACCCCTCGGACGTCACCCGAACAAAGGAATGCAAGCCCTTTGTAAACGAATCCTTAAAAAGAATGTGGAGAGACGTTTTTTTTAATCGGGTTGTTCCTGACAGTTTTTTTTGTACTGCAACCGGTTAGGCAATGTAAGATGCCGTTTCAATACATAAAACGTCTCCAAATGGTTTTTGATTTTGCGGATTTTTCATATCCTGTGTTGAGACTTCCGTTGGGTTTTCGATATGTGGCGTGGAATTCGGAGATGTTGGAGGCGCATGCCGATATTAAATATCGTGGTTTTCGCAATGATTTAGATGCACGGATTTTTCCAACTTTTCGCGATTACAAACTATGTATTAATCTGATGAAATCTATTTCCGAAAGTCCTTTTTTTTTACCGGAAGCAACTCTTTTAATTGCCAATGGCGGTGAACAAGACCTTTTTGAATATGTTGCTTGTATTCAGGGGATGCGTTTTTCTGAAGAGGTTGGTGCCATCCAGAATATTGCGGTTTTACCGGATTATCGTGGTTACGGGATTGGTCGAGCGATTCTTCTAGGTTCTCTCTTAGGATTTCGGCAACACGGAATCAAACGTGTAACATTGGAAGTTACCGCAGAAAATATCCCAGCCGTCAAATTATATTCTCACGTCGGGTTCAAAATCTATAATGTCAATTTTCTCAAAATTCTCGAATAAAATAAAAAATTTCGTAATATATCAGTGGAATTTTTGTTTGAGTTTAAAAAAGATCATGGCGGGGCAAGCCACGCCGTTAACGATGGGGTTTACCCCGTGAGAGTGATCACAAAATAAAAATTCCACGAATAATTACCAAATAGATAGTTACCGTTGCTTTTGTTTGAAAGTTGGTTATACTATAAAAATTAGCAGTAAGGTATTGCTGCTATTCTATTTCTGATTAAGTTATATCAGGTACGAATCTCATTAGTTGCGTTGTTATTGCAGACAGGTTAAAACTGGAAACGGTAACGGATTGGGAAAACTGAATTTCCCTTTGCTTTAACGGCTTGGGTTAGGGATAAAATTATTTTGGGTTATGGATAAAATTATTATTGACAAATATTTGTGTGTTCGTTGTGGACAATGTATTGGAGCTTGTCCTGCTTGTTTGTTTTATCGTCAGACTCTCAACGATTATCCCTCAATAATCGAAAACGCAGAGAAATATTGTATTTCATGTTATCATTGTCTTGCGGTTTGTCCAATGCATGCGATTTCGGTCAAAGGAATTGATGGAAGTATGTGTTTTGATTTTGTTCGTGAAAGTATTCCGCGTTTTGAACATATCGCCACACTTGCCCGAATGCGCCGCTCTATTCGCCGTTATGCCGATAAACCGTTGGAAAAACAAGTTATTGAACAGTTATTGGATGTTGTCCGTTGGGCTCCGTCAGCAAAAAATAAACTTCCGGTAAAATGGCTCGTTATTAATGATCAAAACAAAGTTCAGGAATTGGAAAAACTTGTCGTGCAATGGCTTCAATCTCAACCGCAATACCCCGAAATACGTGAAGCAAACGAACCAAATGGTATTTTTCGCGGTGCGCCCTGTGTGATAGTTGCCTACACAGATGCAACAGCAATTTGGCCCGCGGTTGATACGGCAATTGCGGTCGAAACGCTTGATCTTTGTGCAACTGCAATGCGTCTTGGTACTTGTTGGGCAGGATTTTTTATTCGGGCATCTCAAAATGATCCGGCAATTAATCGTTGGCTCGGACTTAGCGAAACGGAAACAGTTCATGGCGGTTTAATGCTTGGCTATGTCGGCAATGAAGCCTATCAACGTATTCCGTTCCGCCCCGAATTAGAATTACGATGGCTTTGAACAATTATCTATAGGGAACTTCTAAAAACATCAGGAACGCGGTCGTCTCGACTGCACATTGCCTATAAAAAGTGCAGGCGAGACGCCTGCGTTCCTAAAAACCTAATATTAGGAGGAACGCGGTCGTCTCGACTGCACATTGCCTATAAAAAGTGCAGGCGAGACGCCTGCGTTCCTAAAAACTAATATTAGGAGGAACGCGGTCGTCTCGACTGCACATTGCCTATAAAAAGTGCAGGCGAGACGCCTGCGTTCC
>JAITIZ010000353.1 GCA_031279215.1 Planctomycetaceae bacterium | reverse complement strand
AAAATTTACAAATTCTACGATAAAATTTACAAATTCTACGGCAAAATTTACAAATTCTACGGCAAAATTTATAAATTCTACGGGTGTTTTTTCGTAATATATCAGTGGAATCATTGTAGATCACAACCATAGTAGCCCTGAAAGGGCGTTAGGATTATAGCCCGCCCCAACGGGGTGGGCTATAATCCTAACGCCCCTATCGGGGCTAAGACAAAAAACAAAAATTCCATTGATAGATTACCAAATTTCAAACATTCAAAAAAACAGCCGATTTATAACAGGATAGAGTTTAATTCGGTCAAAAAACGAAAACCGAATAGTCAAGTGTGATGAGTATATCTTTTTTCCGGTATATTATTTCCTCTTGATTTATTTTGGCGAAATTATCATAATTCCCCGCTTATCTTCTCAACCTATTTTAGAAATTGTTCAAACGGAATGTTCCTTGCGTAAATTTATCAATTTTAAAGAATTGACAAAACGTCCCGTCAAAACACTGTTTCAATGGAAATGGTGTTGCGGGGGAATAATGCGCATAGTTTATTTTTTGGGAATTTTCCTTATTTTTTCGGGTATTGCGGCGGAGCTTTCGGCTCAGACTTCCAACACGGAATATCGGCATATTCTTTCTTTACCAACTTTGACAACACCGTTTCAATCGGTTTTTCCTTTACGTGTTCCTGCGAAAAACCCCCAACTAAACACCAACACGAATAATGAATTACCCGGTTTCGGAACGCTTCAACCCCAATTAACCAATACAACTCCGTTTGTAAAACAACCAGCCTCCAACAATATCACCTCCATAATTTCGCCCAATCAAAAACTTGTTCCGGCGATTTATATTGAAGGGGATGGTTATGTTCCCGTAACACATCCAAGTCTTGAACCTTATCTTAATCCGGCAGTTCTCGAAAATCCCGAATCCGAACCCGCTGTGATGATGATTCCTGCCAACCAATTGGCAGGTTTTAATCCCGATGCTTCAACAATTCCTAAATCAAACCAAATACTCAACTCTTCCGGTTCAACTCTTTTGTCCTATCCTAAAAATGATTCTTTTGAACCAATTATTGTTTCTGCTAATTCCGGTTGGATGAAGGAAGCCGATGATTATGAGATTTTCTTTCTTGATGGGGATTGTTCGGTCAGGCAAGGTCATAATTCCGCTCAAGGTCCCTATGCGGTTGTTTGGGTTGCCCGAAAAAAAGATTCCTCCGACAACAGCCGTGAAGTTACCGTCTATCTCGAAAGCAATAATACCCAATCACCCTTAAATATTGAATTGGATAAGGAAACAGTCGACGCAAGAATCTTTGGACAAAAATGGCTGGGACGCTTCGCAACAACAACCTCTGTTGATATGCTGATTATGAACCGGAAACCTGAAGAACCCCAAGAACCATCCATTTATCAACGTGCATTGGAAATGATGCTGCCCAAACCAATAACTGTCGATCAGGTCGGCTACGTCAAAACAGCAGCAATCTCCTCCGCTAAACCCGTAAACCAACGGCTCTACACTGTAAATCCACGCGGCGATAATGATTTATCGTTTTTAATGGATCCGTATCCCAATAATCCTGATCGAGGCATTTTGGTTTTTCCTAAAGGTTTTAACATTATTATTGAGGGAATTTCGGGGGAGGAGATTGTTTCGGGGGACACGGTTGATATTTCTGCGGATAGCGCGGTTGTTTGGATGGATGCTCCTGCCAAACTAATGAGCGGAAGTCAGCACAAAGATGATGCCGGTCATGATTTTGAACTTTATTTGGAAGGGAATATTAGTTTTCGCGATGCCGAACAAACAATTCAGGCAAACCGCATGTATTACGATGCCAAAAATAAGGTTGCGTATATTCTGGACGGACGCCTCGAAACTCCAATCAAAAATGTTAAAAATATTAGCGGAACAATTCGTCTTCGGGCGGAAATACTGCGTCAATTGGGGGACGGACTTTTCACCGCAAAAAATTCGGTAATAACAACAAGTCAATTAGGAAAACCATCATACGCTCTTCGTTCCCGAACTTTAACCTTAAATCAAAATGTTCCGGCTTCTTCGTTGTTCCGCTCCGAACCGCAAACGAAACGTGTTTTAATTGCTGAAAATAATTTTATTGTGTTAAGGGATTTTCCGGTATTTTATTGGCCTTGGATTGCGGCGGATTTGGACGATCCTACTTTGTACATTAAAAATATTGCTTACGGTAATAGCAGTATGTACGGTCATCAAATCAGAACATTGTGGAACCCGTTCCAAATTCTGAACATTCGTAACAAACCGGATTGGCTTGACGGGGAGGTTACTATTTCATGGTTGGAAGAGCGGGGCATTGCTTATGGAGCCGGATTTCAATATTCACCTTCGGGATGTTTGGGAATTTCCGGTGCCGCTCAGGGTAATTTTCGTTTTTGGGGAATTAACGATGAAGGTTTAGACCGGCTTGGCGGACGACGGAGTAATGTTACATTTCCTCATGATTACCGATACTATTTGTACTGGAACCATTATCAGGAAATCGAATCGTTCGGAAAACACAAGGGTCCATGGTTAATTTCGGCTCAAGTAGGAAAAGTATCAGACCGCAACTTTATTAACAATTATTTTAACAGTTCCTGGAACATCGAAGACAATCACACAACATCGGTTGGATTAAAAAAGTTGGAGGGTCATTCTACGTTTTCGATATTTTCGGAATATGCACTTGACGATTATTATTCCAATGCGAATTGGTTACCGCGTTTGGATCATTTTTTGTTGGGTCAATCATTACTGCGAGATCGGTTGACCTGGTATGAACACACGCGAGTTGGTTACATGAATTTCCAGACGGCGGCGGTTCCTTATGATTGGGCTAATGATGGTCGTTATTTTAGTTATCTTCCTTGGGAATTAACACCGACTAGTTTGACGAACCGTCCGCCGAATCCGGTTTTATCGAATCAGGTTTATCCTGAAACGATTGACCTGTCTGCTGAAGTTTTTTCAACACGGCATGAATTGGATTTGCCGTTTAATCTTGGGCCGGTTCGAGTTGTTCCTTATGCTTTGGGCGATTTTTCGCATTGGGGAAAGGATCGAAGCGGAGAGGATGTTCAACGGTTTTACGGTCAAGGCGGAGTTCGGTTGAATCTTCCTTTTTGGAAAGTTCAACCGAATTGTTCCAGCCGGACGTGGTATATTAACGGATTGGCTCATAAAATTGATTTTGACATGGAGTTATCCTATTCGTGGTCGGATCGGGAGATGGACACGTTGATTATGACGGATGCGTTGGATACATGGAGTATGGAGGATTTCCGGCGGCGTTATTCGGTTACTACATTTGGCGGCGCCAATTCAACAATTCCGATAGCATTTGATCCGCGTTATTATGCATTACGAAGCGGTTTAGGCGGCAAGGTTACTGCGGGAAATATGGAAATTGCAAACGATCTTGCACTTTACCGTTTTGGCATGACGCATCGTTGGCAAACCAAACGCGGTTCGGTTGGACGCCGTCATGTTATTGATTGGATAACACTTTCTGCCCATTTTAACTATTACCCTGAACCGGAACATAATTTTGGGGAATCAATTGGGTTAATTGATTATAATTTTCTCTGGCATGTTGGAGATCGTTTTTCACTTTTTTCATCGGGTCTTTATGATACATTTTCTGAGGGGCAACGTATTACGCGAATTGGCGGGGCGTGGAATCGTCCGAATCGCGGTAATTTGAGTGTTATGTTGGATCAACTTGACGGATTGATTGAGCGTACGTACTTAACATTGAGTGTTGGATACACGATGAATGAAAAATATTCCATGTCCTACACAACTTCTTATGACATTAAAGAACAATGGCAAAATGTTGGTCATATTTTCATGTTTACAAGAACTGGTGAAGCGTTTCGGATTTTTATTGGGGCGACCTATTCTGAAGCGCGGGAAGATTGGAGTTTTACGTTTGGGCTGGAACCCGTATTTATGCACGGAATTGCCGCAAAAATGCAGCAAATGTCAAACAGTGTGCAACAAATGAGCAACCGATAGAAACAACAATTGATAACAGACAAAACTGAGTATAATTACAAAAAAACGGAAATTTCACGGATAGATTACCAATTTTTTATTATTTATTTGATTTTAATTGGGCACGAAGTTTTGCAATTTGTTCATCTTTTTCAGCAAGAGCCTTATCTTTTGTAGCAAGAACCTTATTTTTTTCATCAAGAGCCTTATCTTTTGTAGCAAGAGCCTTATTTTTTTCAGCAAGAGTCTTATCTTTTTTAGCAAGAGCTTTATCTTTTTTAGCAATGAGTTGTTCTTTTTGGGTAAGATTTTTTTCTGTTCGAGTTAATTTGCGGCGGATTTTTTGCATTTCGGCATTGTTATCAC